>NZ_JBVVAK010000018.1:0-92926 GCF_055792825.1 Microvirga sp. GN3 | reverse complement strand
CGAAGGCTGAAGACCCTCAGGGGCCTCACACCCTACGAGTTCATCTGCAAATGCTGGACACAGGAGCCCAAACGCTTCACCTTTGACCCGGTCCATCAAATGCCGGGACTGAACACTTAGAGCAGCCCCCAAAAGTGGAGGCCACTTTTGGGATCAATCCGATGCTCATTCTTTATGCTGGCGCATCGTCTGCTGGCGCATCGTCCGAGGCGAAAAACCGGATCCACTTTTCGCTGACACGACCCTTCGGGTCCGCACGATACAGCATCGGACCCAAAAGTGGATTTGCACTTTTGGGACCCATCCGATGCTTCCTTCAATAGCGCATCGTTGGGCGCGGACCCAGAGGGCCGCGTCAGCGAAAACCGGATCCACTTTTCCGCACGATGCTCTACCCCCCTTTGAACGAGGCCGTCGCTCGTGCAGAAAAGATTCGGAAAGACCTTTCCGGCCAGTCGATTGCCCGGCTCGATCCTGGCGTGGTGACGGCAAGCTTCGACGTCGTCGAGTGAGGAGTCGGTGAGAAGGATTTGTCGAGCCTGTTGGGGCGGGCCGACGATCTGCCGTACCAGGCAAAAACGCAGGCCGTAATCAAGTAGCGACGTCGATGGTGTAAGGGTACATCACCGCTTGAAGATCGGATGCTCCACCCGATCGCCCGGCTTGATTCCGAGCTTGGCCGCAGTGCCGGCATTCAGCTCCAAAACGGAAAGAACCGGCTCGCCCGAAGGGATGGTTCGGGTCGACAGCGGTTCGGTATTGGCCGCGATCCGGGCGATCGTCCCGTCTGCGCGAATGAACAGCATGTCGAGTGGCAGATAGGTGTTCTGCATCCACATGGACACGGGCTCGACCCGTCCGAAATCGAACAGCATGCCCTGATCGGCCGGCATGGATCGACGGAACATCAGTCCCTGCGCGCGGTCGGCGTCGTTGCGGGCAACCTCCACCCGGAAGGTCTGCCGCTGCCCGCCCTGCACGGCGACGGACAGGGTCTCGAACGCCTGCGCGTAAACCGCGCCGGCGATCAGGGCGAGAAAACCTAAGGCCGCGAACGCCGGCCGGACACGCGACAGCACTGGCAGACTCATCAATGGGAATGCGGCAGGGCCATGTCGGCCAAGCGAACCTCGGCAGCCATCAGGCCTTTCGAGCCATCGCCGAAGCGGACGAAAACGCGCTCTCCCGGCTTCAACTCGGCAATACCGTAACGGCGCAGCGTTTCCATATGGACGAAGATGTCCGGCTTGCCTTCCCCTTGAGTCAGGAAGCCGAAGCCGCGCAGGCGGTTGAACCACTTCACGACCGCCGGCTCCAGCCCACTGGTCGGCACGACCTGGACATGGGTCCGGGGCAGCGGAAGCTCCGAGGGATGCAGCGCAGTGGATTCATCCAGCGAGAGAATGCGGAAGGCCTGGAGGCCGCGCGGACGCTGAACCGCCTCGACGACGATGCGAGCACCTTCGTTGGCGGCCTGATATCCATCCCGGCGCAGACAGGTCACATGGAGCAGAACATCGGGCATGCCATTATCGGGAACGATGAAGCCGAAGCCCTTGGCAACGTCGAACCACTTGATACGGCCGCTGACCTGGACGAGCTCAAGAGCGCTCTCTTCCGAAGTCGGCTGAGCGACCTCGCGGTGGCCCTGATCTAAAGAGGAATTCTCCTCGCGGAGACTGAAAGAATTGGAGCCGTAATCGCCAGTCATGAAATTACCCAAACTCGAATCATGAACCCGATTCTTAATAAGAGGATAACATCGTCCTGAATCAGGGGAAGCAAGAAACGCGCATCGGAGGGCGATGAAATTTTCGGCAGCCCGCATGTTATTGAATTTATAGCACAAATACTGAAAAGACCGAGCCGATCTCCGCATGGATCACAAGATCGGCAACGTCATCTAAGGGGGTGGGATCCCGATTGACGATCACGAGCCGTGCTCCGTTTTCCTTGGCCAGGGCCGGAAAAGCCGCTGCCGGATAGACGACCAAGGACGATCCCGCGACCAGAAAGAGGTCGCACGATGCCGTAAGATTCTGTGCCCGCTGCATCGGCTCCTCCGGCATGGCCTGTCCGAAGGAGATGGTCGCCGCTTTCAGGATGCCCCCACAAATCCGGCAATCTGGAGGCCGACCATCGGCATCAAAACATTGTCTCACCCAATCGAGTTCGTGACGCCCACCGCAGCTAAGGCATTTGGCGTAGGTGCCATTGCCGTGCAGCTCGATGACCTGATCCGCGGCGAGGCCCGATTCCTGATGAAGACCGTCGATGTTCTGGGTGATCACAGCCGGCATTCTCCCGGACGCGACGAGAGAAGCGAACGCGAGATGCCCTTGGCTTGGGCGGGCGTCGCGATAGAGATCGTCCATCGCGAATTTCCGCCGCCATGCCTCCCGGCGCGCTTCCGCGCTATGCCGGAAATGCTCGAAGGAAATCGGCTTGTGGCGCATCCAGGGGCTGCCGGGAGACCGGAAATCGGGGATGCCGCTCTCCGTCGAGATCCCAGCGCCCGTGAAGCCCGCGACGACACGAGCATCTTGAATCATGTCCTGTAATGTGGCGATTGACGCAGCAAGGCTCTCGGTCATCTCACTCACATAAGGCTTGGAGTCCGAGAGGGAATGCCACGACCGATGAGACAAGCAGACTTGAGCGCCCCCTCTCCGCGAGCCCGAACCACCGCATCCCAGCGCTGGGACGCCGTCGATGTCGCCCGCGGCATCGCGATTGCCGCGATGATTGTCTACCATTTCAGCTGGGACCTGAGCTTCCTGCAACTGATCGGAACGAACATCCTGCAGGTCCCGGCCTGGCGCTGGTTCGCCCGCGGGATCGCCGGCTCGTTTCTGATGCTTGCGGGTTTCGGCCTGGCGTTGGCCCATGCTCAGGGTTTTCGGCGCATACCGTTCCTGAAGCGTCTCATGAAGGTCGGTGGCGCGGCCCTCGCCGTGACCCTGGTGACGTATTTTGCCTTTCCTGAGAGCTACATCTTCTTCGGCATTCTTCACTGCATCGCTGTCTCGAGCGTTCTGGCCCTGCCCTTCTTGCGATTGCACCCTGCCCTCACTCTGGCCTTTGCTGTCTTCTGTTTGCTCGCCCCCTGGCTCTTCACGAGCCCCACCCTCGACGCCCCCTGGCTCGATTGGCTTGGCCTCGGCGCCTCCGATCCGGTGACGAACGATTATGTGCCGATCTTTCCGTGGTTCGGGCTCGTACTTATCGGTGTGACTGCGGGAAAGCTGATGTTGGCGCAGCAAGAGACGCTCAGTCTTGCACGCTGGCGCGCTGACGATGTGTTCTTCCGGACATTGATCTGGGCCGGGCGCAAGAGCTTGCCGATCTACCTGATCCACCAGATCGTCCTGTTGGGCGCGCTCTACGGCGTCGCGCAGATCGTGGGTCCCAACCCATCGGCAGCCTGCCAGCGGATCTGCCTGATGCAGAACGGCAATCCGGCCCTGTGCCCTTCGGTCTGTTCGTGCATCCTGCAGCAGATCCCTGAGCGAGACCTCTGGCAAAGGCTTCTCGCCAACAAGGCCGCGCCTGATGACAACACGCGGATTTCCCGCGCCGCGCAGCAATGCATGCGCCAGAGCCCGCCTTCGTAGAAATATCCCCGCACGTCATGGCCGGCCTTGTGCCGGCCATCCCGATTGGAAGAGCGTCGCGTTCTCCAGAAGCGAAATCACCGGCACGAGGCCGGTGATGACGTAGAGGTGTGACGGAAACGCCGTATTACATCGTCTAAACCACGTTCAGCCGGGTTTCCTTCGAGCTGCGCTCAGCCTTGCCTCCGCCAGCAGGCAGAGGAGTTCGAAGGCAATAGAAGCACCCACCAGCGCGGTGCCACCGGACTGATCAAGCGGCGGCGACACTTCGACCATGTCGGCACCCACAAGGTTCAGGAGCCGGAAGCCGCGAACGAGCCGGAGCGCCTCGCGGCTCGTAAACCCGCCGATCTCAGGCGTGCCGGTTCCTGGCGCGAAGGCCGGATCGATGGAATCGATGTCGAAAGTGAAATAAGTCGGCTCCATGCCAACCACCCGGCGCGCTTCGGCAATGGCATAGGGAATGCCCTTCTCCACCACTTCTTCCATGTCGATGATGCGGATGCCCTGATCGAGCGCCCACTGGCGTTCATCGGCGGAATACATGTGCCCGCGAATGCCGATCTGCACCATGCGCTTCGGATCGAGCACACCATCCTCGATGGCCCGGCGGAATGGCGTGCCATGCGTGAGCTTCTGACCACCGAAATAGGTGTCCCCCGTATCGCTGTGCGCATCTACATGGATCATCCCCATAGGCCCGCTCTTCGAGGCCAGCGCGCGCAGGATCGGATACGAAATGATGTGATCGCCGCCGATGGAGAGAGGTGTCACGCCTCCTTGGTAGAGATAGGAGATTTCAGCCTCGATGCGGCGAAGCGTATCCTGCACGTCGATGGGATTGACCGGCACATCGCCCACATCCGCGCAGGCGCAGAGATCGTACGGCGCAACCAGCGTTCCGTAATTGACGAGACGCATCAGCGAGGAGGCTTCGCGTACTTGGCGCGGCCCAAGCCGTGTGCCCGGACGGTTTGTGGTTGCCCCGTCGAAAGGGATACCGAGGATGGCGATGTCGATCTCGCCGGGGGCCTGCCTTGGTGAGAGATGAGGCAGACGCATGAAGGTCGAGATGCCGGCAAAGCGCGGCACCACCATTCCGGACAACGGCTGATAAGTCTCCAGGCGCTGCTCGCGGGTCGCAGGTTGCGTCTCTTTCTTGAGGTTCTGTGCCATCAATCTTGGTTCCTGAGCATCAATGAACGGCGCCGGCGAAAACACGTTCGATCCGTTCCATCCCCCAATCGATCTCATCGCGAGTGATGGTGAGAGGCGGCGCAAAGCGCAGAACCGTGTCGTGGGTATCCTTCGAAAGGACGCCGTTTTCGAGAAGCGCGTTGCAGACCGACCGTGCGGAAACGACATTCGTATCCACTTCGACACCGACCCAGAGGCCGCGGCCGCGCACGTCCTTCACGATATTGCTTCGCATGGCGCGCAGCCGATCTTGGAGATATCCACCCATTTCGGCACTGCGTTCGACGAGATGTTCGTCTTCGATCACGGCCAGCGCTTCCAATCCGATCCTGGCCGCCAACGCGTTGCCACCGAAGGTCGAGCCATGGGATCCGGGATTGAAGACGCCCATGACCTCACGCGTGCCCACGAAGGCCGAGACCGGATAAACACCGCCGCCCAGCGCCTTGCCAAGGATCAGACCGTCCGGCTTGATGTCCTCATGCTGATGGGCGAACCAGCGGCCCGTGCGACCGAGGCCCGACTGGACCTCATCGAGGATCAGCAGAACGTTGTTCCTGTCACAGATGGTACGCAGGTCTTTCAGGTAACCCTCCGGCGGCACCACGATGCCCGCCTCACCCTGAATCGGCTCGATCAGGACCGCGCAGGTGTTGCCCGTGATCGCCTGCTCGATCGCCCCTGCATCCGCGAACGGCACCAGCTTGAACCCGCCGGAGAAGGGACCGAACCCCTCGCGATAAGACTGATCGGACGAGAATCCGACGATGGTGGTCGTGCGGCCGTGGAAATTGTTATTCGCGACGATGATTTCCGCATGATCCCGAGGGATCTTCTTCTTGGCATAACCCCATCGTCGCGCAGCCTTGATGGCTGTCTCGACGGCTTCCGCACCCGTGTTCATGGGCAGGGCCATGTCGAGGCCCGTGACCTGGACCAGACGCTCCAGAAACGGCCCGAGAAGTTCCGTATGATAGGCGCGGCTGGTGACGGCGAGTTTCGAGGCCTGCTCCATCATCGCGTTCAGAATGCGCGGGTGGCCATGGCCGAGGCTGACCGCCGAATAGGCGCTCATCATGTCAAGATAGCGCCTGCCTTCCGTATCAGTAGCCCAGACGCCCTTCGCCTCCCTCAGGACGACAGGCAAGGGATCGTAGTTAGCTGCGGTAACCGAGCGTTCGAGAGCAATGAAATCCATGGAAGTCCTCCATGGATAAGCTTATGGACGTCCCATTCCGGTTGAGGCTGAAATCTCAGCCAGCTACAGCCGTTTCTGTCGTATGATCCGGCATTCGGGATCAATCCCGGTTGTCGGCTACCGGATAGCCCTCGAAGTCTCTCAGGGTTTTGAGGACGAAGGTGGTGTGGATCCGGCCGATTCCGAAACCGGGATCAGCCAGATAGGCCTCTGTGAGGGCTTCGTAAGCCGCGAGCGTCGGCGCCACGATCCGGGCGATATAGTCGTATTCGCCGTTCACCACCTGTAGTTCGATGACAGCAGGATTGGCTGTCAACGCGCGCTCCAGCCGTTGCCGGGTCCCGGTCGAAGGATCGCGCATGCTGATCCCGGCCAGCGCGATGATGTCGTGTCCGAGGGCGGCAGGCTCGATCAGAGCCGTATAGCCTCGGATCACCCCCTTCTGTTCCAGACGCCTGACCCGCTCGAGACAGGGGCGCGCCGAAAGACCGACCCGTTCCGACAGAGCTTGGTAGGTGATGCGTCCGTTATCGCGGAGCGCATCGAGGATCATCAGATCGATCCGATCGAGGGAGGGTTTGACGCTGCGGCTCAGCAGCTTCGAGGGCGGCTTCATGGTTCAGCTCGAACGGGACCCATGAGAAAGAGGAATGGATCCGATGACAGGTTGTCAGGTCTCTATCCTACGAATGACGAACCATGCAATTCCACCAAGGCCGCAGGCAAGCTCCCTCCTGATTACGCACAATGATAGTCCTGACCTCACAAAAGGTTGAAACCGGCCACGGTCTTTGCCAACTAGTAGCGGCCGGTCGATGGGCGAGCTTGCGATGCTTCCCATTCACGACAGGATTGGAGGTGCTATTGTGCTGCGGGATTATCTCACCGATCTTCCTCTGATCGCCATTCTACGAGGCCTGAAGCCGGAGCATGCCGAAGCCGTGGGTCACGCCCTGGTCGAGGCTGGCTTTCGCATCATCGAAGTCCCGCTGAACTCGCCAGAGCCTTTCCGCAGCATCGAAATCCTGGCCAAGACCATGCCGGAGAACGTGCTCGTCGGCGCCGGGACCGTCCTCGACCCTGATCAGGTCAATGGCGTCCATGATGTCGGCGGCAAGCTGATTGTCATGCCGCACGCGGATGTCGACGTCATCCGGCGCGCCAAGGAAAACCGGCTCGTTTGCACCCCTGGCGTGGCAACGCCAACGGAGGCCCTCGCAGCCCTCAAGGCAGGTGCCGATGCCATCAAGATCTTCCCGGCCGAGGCCATCCCTCCCGCTGTCGTGAAAGCCTGGCGGGCCGTGTTGCCGAAGGACACGCTTGTCCTGCCGGTCGGAGGCATCAAGCCGGACAATATGAAGCCCTATGTGAATGCCGGCGCCAACGGTTTCGGGCTCGGCTCGGCCCTCTTTACGCCCGCCATGCCGGTCGAAGAGATCCGCCGCAATGCCCACGATTTCGCGGTGGCTTGGCAGAATCTACGCTCAGCCTGAGCCACAGCCGGCGTTTATTCTGAACGACCTGAGCAGGAACCCGTCGGAGAGAAAGCCGTTCTCACGGGGCAATGCTTGTTCATGGAGTTCATGATGAAGAAAACGGTACTGATTCTTGCGGCTTCGCTGCTCAGCACGGCCGCCTTCGCTCAGGACACCACCACGACCATCAAGAAGGAAGAGGGCATTCTGGGCAGCCAGACCACCATCGAGCGCAAGACGGAACCGAGCACGACGTCTTCCACTACCGTAACGACTTCTGATCGACCGCTGGGCTGCTCCACGGAGACCAAGCAGAAGACGGACGAATTCGGCGACACGACGACCCAGAAGAAGACCGAGTGCTGATCGGTTTCTCACTATCTCTCAGCAGGGCCCGGCCATCGCGCCGGGCCTTTCTTGTGCTTGGAATCTAGCGGCGCCGGCCGCCCTGCCCGCCGCGGAAGAACGGAACGGTCAGGAGCCGCCGCCCGGTCTCGTCGGTGATTTCCAGCTCGATGTTGCCCGCATCGGCCAGCTCGTCCCGAAGCTCCTCGACCGTGGCCAAGGCCTCGGCACGGGCCGCGTCGAGGTCGGGCAGCTCGATCCCCTCCTCGTCTTCATCGACGTCGTAACCGTCACGGATGTTGAAGAAATATCGCGGCATGGGAGTTCAGCTTCGGAATAGAGTTTGGCGGTAAGAACGTCTTTGACGGCAGCAGGTTCAATCCATCGCCTGCTATCTCATATATACGCCTTTTCGAGAAATGATGACGGTTCTGAATGGCCTAGGAGGCAGGCCCTCCGTCAGAATTTTAGGATCAGGTTCATTCTTTCCGCCGAGTGGCCGGCCAAAACCACGTCCTTGGCGCGCTCGGACAGCTTGATCTGGCCGCGGCCCATCCGCTTTGCCTCATAGAGCGCCTCATCAGCGTCGCCATAGAGCTTCTCGAAGGTGTCGGACGGACCGCGAAGGGCGATCCCCGCCGACATCGTCACCTGAACGGCCCCTCCTGGTGTGATGATCGGCGTCCGCTCGACGGCGCGCAGCAGATCGCCGATGGCATCGACGATCCGTTCGACAGGTGTGGTCGAGGAAATCAGGGCAAACTCCTCCCCGCGCATATGGCCGACCAGACCGTAATCCGACAGATGCGCCTCCATGGTCTTGCCCAGCATCTGAAGCACGAGGTCGCCGGTCCGATGGCCATGGCTGTCGTTGATGGCATTGAATTGGTCGATATCCGCGATCACCAAGGCCATTGCCTGCTGAGCGGGGGCCCTACTTGCCTCGATCAAGGCCCGCCGGTTCGGCAGGCCGGTCAAGGGATCGGTGCGGCTGATTTCCTCCAACCGCCGCTTGGCCTCCTGCAACTCCCGCTGAGCCCTGCCGAAGATGTAGGAAACGGGAATAGCAATCACACCGACCGTCAGGGTGGTAACCACGAATGTCCGCGCCACCGCTGTCCATGACGTAAAGAAAACCAATTGGATGGTGATGTCGGCCGAAAGCGAAACGGCGAGGGCGAAGAGCGTGACCATCACGACATATCGAACGAGTTCTTCCTGAGTCGTGATCGTCGGCATGGTCAGCCGTTGAACGAGATTACGTAATGTCAGCATAGTAATATTGCCCCAATGCGAACTTTATAGCAGAACCCGTTACTCTATCCAAGCGTGATTGAATACCGGTATTTCTACGTATTCGACATCATTCGCGGCCGGTCACACGATCCAGGAAAACTTTCCTTAAAATAAGAAGGGAGTACCGCGCACGCTGCACCATGGAGCTTTTTCGGAGAGAGCGCGTTAATTGGCACGCCAAGGGTAATCGCGGGTCAACCGTTAGGGACATGTCATGATCCGTTGCCCTCTCGCCCCACTCGCGATCCTTGGCGCGATCGTCGCGCTTGGGATCACGCCGGTGAGCGCCCAATCCTCCTGCGGTCCACGCGAGCAGCTCGTGAAGTTGCTGTCAGATCAGTACAAGGAAGATCCGATCGGCATAGGCCTCGCCCAGCCCGGACAGGTGCTTGAAGTCTTCGCCTCTTCGAACGGCTCTTGGACGATGGTCATGACCAGACCGGACGGCAAAGCCTGCCTGATCGCCGCCGGGGACAATTGGGAAATGGTGACCAAGATCAAAGGCAGTCCGATTTAATTTTCGACCGCGCGTGACACGTCCAGCTTAAGCGGAGATCTATCGAACCTTCGAGGTCATCGGAGCACTATTCACGATGCTGAAGAGAGACAGTTTTTCAGGATTGTGGAATGGCGCGCCCTAGGGGAATCGAACCCCTCTTTCCTGCGTGAAAGGCAGATGTCCTAACCGATAGACGAAGGGCGCGCGGTCCTTCGGGGCGGTGCTGCCTCCGAAGTGGGCGAACCTATAGATGGGTTCGGGATGCATCGCAAGCACCAGATTTGAATTATTCCGGCCTCGCCGCATCCATGATCCGAACCTCGACCTTTTCGTTGCCGCCCCATCGATCGATGGAGAGAGTACCCGCCACATGAAGCGGGTTGCCGATAGCCTGAGACAAGATATTTCCGAGCGGCTGACCAGCGGCGCGGAAGGCGATTCCGCCGATGAAACTGCCATCGCCACCACGAAGCTTCACACGCATATGCCCGCCGCTGCCGACCTCCCGCGCTTCAATGAGGCGATGCTGCGGAAAGACGAAGACCGGCTCCGGCTGGCCCTGGCCGAACGGCCCTGCCCGCTCCAGGGCAGTGACGACGGCAGGCTGAGCGCCGGCAGCCGTTAGGGTCGCATCGATGGCGAAATTGTCCCGAAGCCGCGTCGCGCTCACTGGCTCGATGAGCTTTTCAGTGATGAAGGCGAGGAATTGCTCCAGATCGACGGCCTGGATGGTCACGCCGGCCGCCATCATATGGCCGCCACCTTTGATGGCGAGCCCTGCATCGACGGCCGCCCGCACTGCAAACCCAAGATCGACGCCGGGCACCGAGCGGCCCGAGCCGGTCGCCGTGCCGTCCGGATTCAGGGTAAAGGCGAAAGCCGGGCGTCGAAACCGCTCCTTGGTGCGGGCGGAAATCAGGCCGACGACACCTGGATGCCACTCGGCCGAAGCGGTCACGAGAACCGGCAGATCGGGCATGCGCTCCAGCGCCATCATGGCCTGAGCCTCGGCTTCGGCCACGGCGACGACCTCGATGGCCTGGCGCTCGCGGTTGAGCCTGTCGAGCTCGGCGGCGAGGCGCCCGGCCTGAACAGCATCCTCCGTCAGTAGCAGACGCGATCCCAGAGCCGCGTCGCCGATGCGCCCGCCGGCATTGATGCGAGGTCCGACGAGATAGCCGAGATGCCAGCTTTCCGGCGCCCCGGCGAGACCTGCCGTATCGAGGAGCGCCGCCAGACCCACCCGTCGGCGGCTCTTCATGATGGCGAGGCCCTGGCGCACGAAAGCCCGGTTGAGACCGATGAGCGGCACCACGTCGGCAACGGTCGCCAAGGCCACGAGATCGAGGCTGCCCATCAGATCCGGCTCAGGCCGCCCTTGGAAGAAGCTGCGCAGCCGCAAGACCCGGTTGAGGGCGACGAGGAACAGGAACACCACGCCGGCCGCGCAGAGATGGCCGAGGCCCGAAAGATCGTCCTGGCGGTTCGGGTTCACGATGGCGAGCGCCTCTGGCAGCTGCTCCGGCGCCTGGTGGTGATCGAGAACGATGGGATCGAGGCCAAGGCGCTTCGCCTCGGCCAAAGGTTCGATACTGGCGGTGCCGCAATCCACCGTCACCAGGATATCAGCGCCCTGCTCCTTCAGGCTCCGGATAGCAGCGACATTCGGGCCGTAGCCTTCCGTGATCCGGTCGGGGATGTGGATGGTGTAGTCCAATCCGCAGGCACGCAGATACTCGGCGAGCAACGCCGCGCTGCAAGCGCCATCCACGTCGTAATCGCCGAAGATCGCCACCTTCTCGTTGCGCAGCACTGCATCGGCCAGCCGGGAGGCGGCAACCTCCATGTCGGTGAGTCCATGCGGATCGGGCATGAGATCGCGCAGGCGCGGATTCAAAAAGCCTTCGGTGTCATGAATGCCCACACCCCGCCCTGCGAGCACGCGGGACAGGACGTCCGGCAGGCCATGGGTCTGGGCGATGGCAAGTGCGATCGTGCCCTGGGCGGCATCGCAGCGCTCGACCCAGGTGCGCCCGAGGGCGGAATTGGTGACGCCCAGGAAGGGTTTCGGCAGGAGAAGAGGAGATGATTCGGTCACAGCGGGACTCTTAGCCGCGAATTGTGGTCAAAGCATCCTGGGAGAATGATCGCACCTTCTCCGCATTGTCATTCCCGGCCGGAGCGAAGCGGAGGAGGAGGGAATCCATGGCGCTGTGTGGGTTGGATCCCTTTTCCCTCGCCTGCGGCTCGCCGTGGATGACAGGACATCATCCAAACAGATGGCGGTACTGAATGAAGCCGCTGCGGCTGGCGACTTTGTCGTAGAGCGCCTGGGCGGTCGTGTTGGTTTCGTGCGTCAGCCAATAAACCCGGCTTGCGCCATGGGCCTTTGCCTTCTCATACACGGCCTCGATCAAGGCCCGCGCCACACCCTGCCCCCGTGCCTCCTCGGCCGTAAACAGGTCCTGCAGGTAGCAGTAATCGGCCATGGTCCAGGTGGATCGGTGGTAGAGGTAATGCACAATACCGACGATCCTGCCATCGAGAACGGCCGCAAGGCCATGGATGGGCTCCGCAGGGTCGAGGAACCGGCGCCACGTCGTCTCCGTGACCTCGGCAGGCACAGAGGATTTGTAGAACGTCAGATAGCCCTGCCAGAGCGGCTCCCAGGCATCCCGGTCTCCCGCGGTGAAGGGACGGATTTGAATCATAGGTTTTTCCACTTCTGTCCGATCCTCATCATTCCACGGATTTGCTCCATCGTGCCCGGCCTTGTGTGGGGTATCCACGCCTTTTGCACGCCCCCTGAAACGTGAATGGCCGGGACAAGCCCGGCCATGACGTAATACGGACTATGGTCCGTGCCTGAAGCGAATTAGTCCAGGTGGAACTTCGCCAGTTCGCGGTGCTCGCCATAGATGCGGCGCACGGTGCCGGTGGCGGAACGGTAGACCACGGTTTCCGTCGTGATCACGTCCTTGCTGAAATGCACGCCCTTGATCAGCGCGCCATCGGTCACGCCGGTTGCCGCCACGATCACGTCGCCGCGGGCAAGGTCCGTCATGTCGTATTTCTTGTTGGGGTCGGTCACGCCCATCTGGAGGGCGCGGGACCGCTTCTCCTCCGTGTCGAGGATGAGACGGGTCTGCATCTGGCCGCCGATGCAGCGCAGGGCGCCGGCCGCCAGCACGCCTTCGGGCGCCGCGCCGATGCCGAGATAGATGTCGATGCCGGTTTCCGCGGGCTTCGTCGTGAAGATTACGCCGGCCACGTCGCCGTCCGAGATCAGGCGGATGCCGGCGCCCGTCTTGCGGATCGCCGCGATGAGATCCGCATGGCGCGGACGGTCGAGCACGAGGGCGGTCAACTCGTTCACCTTCACGCCCTTCGCCTTGGCGAGACTGTGCAGGTTCTCCTCCGGCGAAGCATCGAGATCGATGACGCCGGCGGGATAGCCCGGCCCGACCGCGATCTTGTGCATGTAGACGTCGGGAGCAGCCAGCAGGGTTCCGGCCTCGGCCATGGCCATGACGGCGATGGAGCCCGGCATGTCCTTGGCGCAGAGCGTGGTGCCTTCGAGCGGATCGACGGCGATGTCGACCTTCGGGCCCTGCTTGTTGCCGACTTTCTCGCCGATGAAGAGCATCGGCGCCTCGTCGCGCTCTCCCTCGCCGATCACCACGGTGCCGTCGATGGGAAGCTTGTTCAGCTCACGACGCATGGCGTCCACGGCGGCCTGGTCGGCGGCTTTCTCATTGCCGCGGCCACGCAGCCTGGCGGAGGCCACCGCCGCGCGCTCGGTGACGCGGACGAGTTCCAGGGTCAGGATGCGTTCGATGATTTGGCCCGGTTGGACGGTAATGCCTTGCGACATGGACTTGTCGTCTCCTCTTGTGATCGTCTTAAGGCCCGAGGGCCGGTGTTGAGTTACTCGCGTTCGATGCGAATGACTTGGGGCGGCTCGGCGATAAGACCATCCCTTGAGATTTTTTCCAGAGCCGAGCGGATCGAGGCCTCGGTGGCCGCATAGGTGATGAGCACCAGGGACACCGGCGCACCTGACCGCCCGTGCGGGTCCTTGGTTGCAGCGATCTCCGAGCGCTTCTGCAGGATGCTCTCCAGCGAGATGTCGGCCTCGGCCATGCGCGTGGCGACGCCGGCGGCAACACCTGGACGGTCATGGACCGTCAGGCGAACATAATAGCCGCCCTCATGGCGCTGCATGGGGGCGCGCTGCGCCTTTTCCAGCCGATCCGCCGGGGAGCCGAAGAGTGGCTGTACGGTGCCGGTGGCGACATCGGCGATGTCGGCCACGACGGCGGAAGCGGTCGCATCGCCCCCTGCCCCCGGCCCGATGAGCGTCAACTCCCGCACCGCATCGGCATCGATGGTCACGGCGTTGGTCACGCCCATGACCTGGGCGATGGATGAGGTCCGGGGCACCATGGTCGGGTGCACGCGTTGCTCGATCCCGGTCTTGGTGCGCTCGGCAACACCCAGAAGCTTGATGCGGAAGCCGAGTTCCTTCGCCATGGCGAGGTCGAGCGGCGTGATGGAGGAAATGCCCTCCACATAGATCGCGTCCGCATCGATCTCGGTGCCGAAAGCAAGGCTGGTGAGGATCGCGAGCTTATGGGCCGTATCGAAACCCTCGACGTCGAAGGTCGGATCGGCCTCCGCATAACCCAGGCGCTGTGCATCCTTCAGGCATTCGGAGAAGGTCAGGCCCTCCAGCTCCATGCGGGAGAGAATATAATTGCAGGTGCCGTTCAGGATGCCGTAAAGACGCGAGATCCGGTTGGCAGGCAGAGCCTCGCGCAGGGTCTTGATGATCGGGATGCCGCCCGCGACGGAGGCCTCGAAAGCCAGGGACACGCCCTTCTCTTCGGCCAGTCTCGCCAGTTCAAGACCATGCTTGGCAAGCAGCGCCTTGTTGGCGGTGACCACATGCTTGCCGAGGGACAAAGCTGTCTGCACCGTTTCGAGCGCCGCTCCATCCGCACCGCCGACCAGCTCGACCACGCAATCCACATCGGCCGAGCGCGCCAATTCCACCGGGCTGTCGAACCACGTGAAGCGGGAGAGATCGAAGCCCCGATCCTTGGTTCTGTCGCGGGCCGAAATCGCCACGACTTCAACCGGCCGTCCGCCGCGCTGGGCGACGGCCTCGTTCTGGCGGTCGAGAATGCGAATGACCGATGCGCCGACGGTGCCGAGGCCGGCAATGCCGACCCGAAGGGGACGTGTCACGAACAACAGCTCCTCAAAAAATGTCGGGCTGCTTTTACGACTGCCGGGGTCCCATGTCCATGCAGACACGGTTCCTCGGCCCGGCGGATATCACGATCCCGTCAGGCGAGGATCAGCCCCGACGCACCATGGGCACCACGTTATGGAGGGTCTGGTCGGCATTGTCGAAGAACTTGCGGATGTTGCGCGCCGCCTGACGGATGCGCTGCTCGTTTTCCACAAGCGCGATGCGCACGTAGTCGTCGCCATGTTCGCCAAAGCCGATGCCGGGCGCGACCGCCACATCGGCCTTCTCCACCAGCAGCTTGGAGAATTCGAGGCTGCCCAGCGACCGGAACTTCTCCGGGATCTGCACCCAGGCGAACATGGAGGCGGTCGGCACCGGCACCTGCCAGCCGGCCTTGGCGAAGGACTCGACCATCACGTCGCGGCGGCGCTTGTAGGTGGCGCGCATCTCGCGGATGCACTCGTCCGGGCCGTTGAGGGCGGCGGTGGCGGCGACCTGGACCGGCGTGAAGGCGCCGTAATCGAGATACGACTTCACCCGCGCCAGCGCCGCCAGCAGGCGCTCGTTGCCGACCGCAAAGCCGATGCGCCAGCCGGCCATGGAGAAGGTCTTGGACATCGAGGTGAATTCCACCGCCACGTCGATGGCGCCCGGCACCTGCAGGATCGACGGCGGCGGATTGGACTCGTCGAAATAGACCTCCGAATAGGCGAGATCCGACAGCAGGATCAGCTCATGTTTCTTCGCGAAGGCGACGAGATCGCGGTAGAAGTCGAGGGAGGCCACATAGGCGGTCGGGTTCGACGGATAGCAGACGACGAGGGCCACCGGCTTGGGGATCGAGTGGGCCACGGCGCGCTCGGCCGCGACGAAGAATTCCGGCGTCGGCTCGGCCGGCACCGAGCGGATCACGCCGCCGGCCATCAGGAAGCCGAAGGCATGGATCGGGTAGCTCGGGTTCGGCACCAGAATCACGTCGCCCGGCTCGGTGATCGCCTGGGCCATGTTGGCGAAGCCCTCCTTGGAGCCCAGCGTCGCCACCACCTGCGTATCCGGGTTGAGCTTCACGCCGAAGCGGCGCTCGTAATAGCCGGCCTGGGCGCGGCGCAGGCCGCCGATGCCCTTGGAGGCGGAATAGCGGTCGGTGCGCGGCTTGCCGACGGTCTCAATGAGCTTGTCGATGACGTGCTGGGGGGCCTGGAGATCCGGATTGCCCATCCCGAGGTCGATGATGTCGGCGCCGTTGGCCCGGGCCGCGGCCTTGATGCGGTTGACCTGCTCGAAGACGTAAGGCGGAAGGCGCTTAATCCGGTAAAAGTCAGGCATAGGTCTCGTCCTCGGGCGGAATCACATGATTCCGGTATAGGTTCTAAGGCGTTCTCTTGGAATTCGTCTTCTGCCGCGTCTGCTGCGACGTGTTGGCCGGAAGCTTGATGGGCTCGGGAGGAGGCGTGTTACCGAGTTCGGCGGCCGCGGCGCCGGCGGCCTCGTTCCGGGCGCGCAACGCGTCGAGTTCCGCCTCGGCCGCCTTGATCTCATCGGCCGTACGCGCCGGTGTCGGACGCGCAGGGGCCGGCGTTCCGATCGGCATGTAGTCCAAATTGGCCGGCCGGGACCGGGCGACGAAATCGGGCGTCGGCGCCATCTGCGGACCGGCCCCGACTGCAGTTGCCACATCCCGTACAGGATTGCTGTTGCAGCCGGCAACGACGCCGACGGCGAGCATCGCCACGACAACAACCGAGGCGCGGCGGATCGGAAAGCACTTCGTACGCATTGTGATACCTAAGAACTGTAACATGACTCTGGCATATCCGACGGGTCGAACGCTAAAGCATCGGACCCAAAAGTGGAATCCACTTTTGGGATCCATCCGATGCTTCTTAACCTACCTGGCGCATCGTGGGAGCGGAAAACCGGATCCACTTTTCCGCACGATGCGCTAGGATGTCGGAAATGCGGCTTGCGAGCAATGCTGCTGCGATAGAGGGAGATCGCCTTATGGACAAGCCATACGGTGAAGAGAAGACTCAAGGCCCTACCCCGGACTTCGAGGAACTCTCCCGCAACATGGCCCGCTTCATCGAGGGAGCCGGCAAGGCTGCCGCCGCCTACCTCAAACCCGTCCAGGAAGGCCAAACCCCACCCGATCTTTCAAGCGATACCTCGGAAGCCATCAGATCCTTCGGCCGCGTGGCCGAATCCTGGATGAGCGACCCGCAGAAGAGCTTTGAGGCCCAATCCCGCCTCGGAACGCAATTCCTGTCTCTCTGGGCTTCGACCCTGAAACGTGCGCAGGGTGAATCCGCCGAACCGGTGGCGGAGCCGGAGCCCAAGGACAACCGCTTCAAGGACCCGGAATGGTCTGAGAGCCCGATCTTCGATTTCCTGAAACAGGCCTATCTCATCTCTTCCCGCTGGGCGGAAGACCTCGTGGAGAATGCGGACGGGCTCGACGAGCGCACGCGGCACAAGGCGCAGTTCTACCTCAAGCAACTCTCCAGTGCGCTCTCGCCGTCCAACTTCCTCCTGACCAACCCGGAACTGATCCGCGAAACCCTGCGCGAGAATGGCGCCAATCTCGTGCGCGGCATGACCATGCTGGCGGAGGATATCGAGGCGGGCGGCGGCGAGCTGAAAATCCGTCAATCGGACACGAGCAATTTCAAGGTCGGCGTGAACATCGCCACGACACCGGGCAAGGTGATCTTCCGCAACGATCTGATCGAGTTGATTCAATACACGCCTGTAACGGAGAAAGTGCTCAAACGGCCGCTGCTGATCGTGCCGCCCTGGATCAACAAGTTCTACATTCTCGATCTCAATCCGGAGAAAAGCTTCATCCGCTGGGCGGTTTCGCAGGGGCTCACCGTGTTCTGCATCTCCTGGGTCAACCCGGCAGAGCAGCATGCCGAAAAGGGCTTCGAGCATTACATGGTCGACGGCATCTTCGCCGCGCTGGATGCAATCGAACAGGCCACCGGCGAAAAGAAAGTGACGGCGATCGGCTATTGCGTCGGCGGAACGCTGCTGGCCACTACTCTCGCCTACATGGCGGCCAAGCGCGACAAGCGGATCGACAGCGCCACCTTCTTCACTGCGCAAGTAGACTTCACCCATGCGGGCGATCTGAAGATCTTTGCCGGCGAGGACGAGGTCCGCAGTATCGAGGCCTCCATGAAGAAACGCGGATACCTCGAAGGCTCGCGCATGGCCAATGCCTTCAACATGCTGCGGCCCAATGACCTGATCTGGCCCTACGTGGTCAATGTCTACATGAAGGGACAATCGCCCTTCCCGTTCGACCTGCTCTATTGGAATGCCGACTCGACCCGCATGCCGGCGGCGAACCACGCGTTCTACCTGCGCAACTGCTATCTCGAGAACAAGCTCGCCAAGGGCGAGATGGAGCTTGCAGGTGTAACGCTCGATCTGAAGAAGGTGAAGGTGCCGATCTTCAATCTGGCGACAAAGGAAGATCATATTGCCCCCGCCCTCTCCGTGTTCGTCGGCTCAAAAGCCTTCGGCGGACCGGTCGATTATGTTCTTGCCGGGTCCGGCCATATTGCCGGAGTGGTCAATTCTCCGAGCAAGCCGAAATACCAGTTCTGGACCGGCGGTCCCGTCGAGGGCGAACTGGAGGACTGGATGAAACAGGCCTCGGAGACTATCGGCTCCTGGTGGCCCTACTGGTTTGAATGGATCAAAGCCCAGGCGCCGCGGATGGTGCCGGCACGGGAGCCTGGAGGCGGCAAGCTGAAGTCGCTCGGCGACGCGCCCGGCACTTACGTTCTGGCGAAATCCTAAAGTCCGCCCTCGGAAGATCCTCAAAAAGAAAGGCCGGCAAATCTGCCGGCCTTCTTGCTGTCAATTCGGGAGAGCTCAATTCTTGCGAACGAGCGGAACGGCCGGGATCGCGACCTTCGGGTCGTCCCAGCGATAGCGCACCGCCGCCGAGATGATATCGGTATCCGAGTCCACATCAGCCACGAAGGGAAGCCCCTCGAAGTCCTGATGTCCGGGAAGGATGCGGATATCGGTCTCCCTGGTGAAGATGTGAGTGTAAGCGACGTCGAACGACAGCTTGTCGTTCCACTGGTAGGTGGCACCGATCGACGCCCAGATGCGGTCGTTGTCGGGCAGGCGAGTAGAGCGGATTTGCGTATCGATCGGTGACTGCTCGTAAGCCACACCGGCGCGCACGATCCACTGGTCGTTCACCTTGTAGTCCAAGCCCAGGGAGTAGAAGTAGCCGTCTTCGTAGTTGAGCGGGATATCGGTGACAGCAGCACCGCCGGGGCCGATCACGAGGGGCGTCTTGAGAACGCTCCAGTTCGTCCACTCGAAGCCGGCGTGAACCGTGACGGCCGGCGTGATGACCTGCGAGAGACCGATGGTGACCTGGTCGGGCGTCTTCAGCTTCGCGGTGATCGGAAGGCTGGCGAAAGGTCCGATGGAACCGAACGGGGCTTTCAAGTTTCCTTCGAGCTCATGCTCGACCTGCGAACGGTAGCCGATACCGATCGTCGTACCGGCAAACGGAGTGATCGTCACACCGGCCGTGAAGCCGAAGCCGATGTCATCACCGTCGAGGATCGCGCTCGGGGCGCCGGGCAACGTCGCCGATGCTGCCGGAGCGCCCGGGAACGGCACCGCCCGCTTCAAGGTGATGTCGAAATACTGCAGCGACGGACCTACGGCGAAGGAGAACCAGTCGTTCACTTTCACGCCCACGACTGGATTGACGTTCACGGAGAAAATCCGCGATGAGCGCGAATAGAGTTGACCGGACCAGTTCTGACGCGGATCGGTGACGAGGCCATAGGGCGAGGTGGTGGACAGACCGACCCAGAACATGTCGTTGATCTGGTACGAGCTGTAACCTGCCGCAAGGAACGCGTCCTGGCCGATGTCGCCGGAACCGCCGAGCGCGAAGGTCGGGACGGAAGGCAGCGGATTGATATCGACCCGCGGAATGATCAGCGAGGCGTGGCCCTCGCTCCACCAGCCCGGCATCATCGTGATGACGGCGGGGTTCCAGAACATCGAGGAAAGATAGCCCGAGCCGGACGCGGCACCGGCGAAGGAATACCCCTGAGCCGTGGCGCTCTGCTCACGGAGTGCGAAGGCGCCGGCCTGCGCACCACCTTGAGCGGCAATGAGAGCGGCCAGGGAAACTGCAGCCAGTGACAAAGAACGAGAGAGAAGACCCATGGAGTTTTCCTGCCCTTATGTTTCTTAATACGGGAGAATCCCGTCGTGGGCGCACTGTGCCAATGCTTAATTTTGGCCGCAATCTTTTCATGAGTTCCAAGCGGCGCATTAACAATTTCTAAAAACCGTCCATAATTATTGAATTCTACTATCGATTACTTTGTTAATTTCGAGCATTCTGAAGGTGCGGACGAATGGTTCATATGTAAACCGATGTATAGTCGGCTCTGATCTTGAATTCTGCTACCTCCAACGGAGGGGTGGAAATTCCACCTTTTGTGCACCCTCGTGGCAAAACAGCAACATATTCGCGTCTAGAACGTGCATTGTAGCAGGGCGCATTCGCGCCAATTATGCCCATGCCCTAACGAGAGGAGCGCTTGATGAAGCTGGTGAGATTTGGGGAAACTGGACGAGAGAAGCCGGGACTTGTCGATTCCAGTGGGCAGATTCGCGATCTGTCGGGCCTTGTTGCCGATATCACCGGAGCGACCCTCTCCTCCGAGATCCTGGATCGCATCCGCAGGACGGATCCCAGCACCCTCCCCGTTGCCCCATCCGGCCAGCGCCTCGGCGCTTGCGTCGGGCAGGTGCGCAACTTCATCGCCATCGGACTGAACTATGCCGATCATGCCGCAGAAACCGGCGCTGCGATCCCGGCGGAGCCGATCGTCTTCAACAAGGCGCCATCCTGCATCGTCGGCCCCAACGACGACGTGATCATTCCGCGCGGGTCCCAGAAGACCGACTGGGAAGTGGAACTCGCGATCGTCATCGGCGAGAGAGCCTCTTACATCGGTGCCAACGAGGCTTTGGATTTCGTGGCCGGCTACTGCGTCTGCAACGACGTCTCGGAGCGTGAATTCCAACTGGAGCGCGGTGGCACCTGGACCAAGGGCAAGGGCTGTCCGACCTTCGGCCCTCTCGGCCCCTGGCTCGTCACGAAGGACGAGATTCCCGATCCGCAGAACCTTTCCATGTGGCTCGACGTGAACGGCGAGCGCGTGCAGAACGGCTCGACCAAGACGATGATCTTCAACGTGGCGCAGATCGTCGCTTACGTTTCGCACTTCATGATCCTTGAGCCCGGCGACGTGATCACCACCGGCACCCCGCCCGGCGTTGGCATGGGCATGAAGCCACAGCGCTTCCTCAAGGCAGGGGATGTGGTGTCGCTCGGCATCGAGGGCTTGGGCGAACAGCGCCAGCGCTTCGTCGCCTTCGAGGGACCGCCGATCGACACCAGCAAGAGCTGGAAGGGGCATTGATCGGCACCCCGAGGTAATCGCTTACGTCATGGCCAGGCCTGTCCCGGCCACTTCGATCCTATGATCCGATCCTATGAAGCGCCGCGCCTTTCGGAGCGTGATTACCGGCACGAGGCCGGTGATCACGTGATGAGTGCCATTCCCGGCCGGAGCGCAGCGGAGGGGAAGGGAATCCATTGCGCTGTGTGGGTGGATCCCCTTTCCTCGCTTCGCTCACTGGGGATGACAGGTCTTACATAAGCCCGAGCATCAGCTGGATGTTCTGCACGGCCGCGCCCGACGCTCCCTTGCCGAGATTATCGAGCCTCGCCACCAGAACAGCATGGTTGTAGCTGTCGTGCTGGAAGACGAGGAGTTCCAGGCGATCCGTATCGTTCAAGGCCTCCGGCTCGAGGCGCTCGATCCTCCTGCCGTCCCGGATGGTGGGCACGACGCTGACAAGTCCGCCGGCCTTGTAGTGTTCCAGGAGAGCCGCCTCGAGATCCGCGGCCTTCGGCTTGCCGGGCAGCAGATCGAGATGAAGCGGCACGCTGACCAGCATGCCCTGCCGGAAGTTGCCGACCGACGGAATGAAGATCGGCCGCCGGGTCAGACCGGTATATTTCTGCAGCTCAGGCACGTGCTTGTGCTCGAAGCCGAGGCCATAGAGCTCGAAGGCCGGCGCCGTGCCGGCCTCATAGGCCTCGATCATCGAGCGCCCGCCGCCGCTATAGCCGCTGACCGCATTCACGCTGATCGGGTAATCGGCCGGGATGAGGCCCGCATCCACGAGCGGCCGAATGAGCGCGATGGCGCCGGTCGGGTAGCAGCCGGGATTGGCGACCCTGTCCGCTTTGGCGACCGCCTCCCGCTGGGCGGAATCGAGTTCGGCGAAGCCGTAGACCCAGCCCGAGGCGACCCGGTGCGCCGTGCTCGCATCGAGAATGCGGGGCTTCTTGCCGCTCAGACCATCGACGAGGCTCACGGTCTCCCGCGCCGCGTCGTCATGCAGGCAGAGCACCACGAGATCGACCTCGGCCAGAATCTCGCGCTTGGCCGCCGGATCCTTGCGCCGCTCCGGATCGATGCTGCGGATCGCGACGCCGGGCACGTCCTTCAGCCGCTCGCGGATGCCGAGGCCGGTGGTCCCGGCCTCGCCATCGATGAAAACCGTAGCCGTCTTCTGGTCTGCGAAAGTCGTCATGGTCGTCGGATCCATCATTGCCGCCTCTGACAAGGCGATGAAGCTGCGGAATGTTTCAGAGAATATGGGGAGCCAAAATAAAAATGCCGCGCTCGAGGCGCGGCCTGAGAGGCGTCTCAACGACAGCCATCGTCACGCACGCGCGGAGCGG
Source organism: Microvirga sp. GN3 (assembly GCF_055792825.1). Lineage (NCBI taxonomy): Bacteria > Pseudomonadati > Pseudomonadota > Alphaproteobacteria > Hyphomicrobiales > Methylobacteriaceae > Microvirga > Microvirga sp. GN3. Next base: position 70,229 of record NZ_JBVVAK010000018.1, on the reverse strand, counting down.
GCGGTGGTACGGCGTCGGAAGAACAGGCTCATCATCATGGTCTCTCTATGAAGCTGCGCACTTCGCCTGTCAACAGAGCCGGCAGCTGCAATCCGACATGCCTCTGCCAAGTAACACGAACAAAAGCCGGCGCGTGTGGCGCCGGCTTTTCTGTTGTTCGCCCCAGCAATCGAGCTAGATCAGCGCGAAAGCACTAGCGTTTAGGGCCATGTTCTTGGCCAGGGTGGCGAACTGCACCTGCGCCAGTCCGCCGACGCCGTCGGCGTCGTAGGACAGCGCGCCGGTGGCGCCGTTGTAGACCAGCCGGTGCGCCGTGCTCGTCGCTGCCGATCCCACCATCACCGCCGAAGCCGACACCGCCGTCAGCGACGGCACCGCGCTGCCGGCTCCGAATGCTGTGAATACGCCGCGCGCCAGCACGATCAGATCCTGGCCCTGGACGAAGTCGGTCAGGGTGTCGACATTGCTGCCGCCCAGGGCGGCATCGAAGCGGAACCAGTCCGCGCCGCCGCCGCCGCTGAGCTGATCGGCGCCCAGGCCGCCGAAGAGCTGGTCGAAGCCCTCGCCACCCTGCAGAACATCGTTACCGCCTTGACCGAAGAGCACGTCGCTGCCCTCGCTGCCCTCGAGCGCATCGCCGCCGGTCCCGCCGACCAGCGTGTCGTTGCCGCCCAGGCCCAGGATCGCATTGCCGGTCGCATCCGCCGTCAGGATGTCGCCATGCTGCGAGCCGTGCAGACCGCGGATGTCGCCATAGACATCGCCGGCCGCCTCGCCGGTGTTGAGCGCCCGGTTCGACAGGTCGACCGTCACTCCGGATGTGGCATTGGCGTAGGACGCCCAGTTGAAGCCGGCGCCGCCGTCGAGCGTGTCGGCGCCCCATCCCCCCTGCAGGATGTCGTCGCCGCCGATCCCCTTGAGCACGTTGGCCCCGGCATTGCCGGCGAGCACGTCGCCCGACTGGCTGCCCTCGACATTTTCAATGCTGCTATATATGTCGCCCACCGCATCGGCGCCGCCATCGCCGAGGCTGCCGAGATAGCCGCGCCGGTCGGCGAGACTGACGCTCACGCCCTTGGCCGCACCGGCATAGGACACCCAGTCGCTGCCCTCGCCGCCGAGCACGAGATCCCCGCCCGCGCCGCCCTCGAGCGTGTCGTCTCCGTCGCGGCCATCGAGGGTATTGCCCGCGGCATCGCCGGTCAGCCGATCCCCGAAGGCGGAGCCCAAGATTCCTTCGATGGCGACGTAAAGGTCGCCGGCGGCCGCGCCGGTATTGCGCGAGGCAGCCGCCAGGTTCGCCGTCACCCCGCCGGCGGCCCAGAGGTAGTTGACCCGGTCATAACCGTCGCCGCAATCCAGCAGATCGGCCTTTTGGGAGTTGCCGGTAAGAAGATCGTTGCCGGCGCCCCCGTAGAGCAGGCCGGTCCCGCCAACCTGATCGTCGCCGCTCGTGCCGATATGGGCATCGAAATACTGAACCACGGATTCGGATTGTATCGTCAATACGCCGTGCTTTTGAGAATTCCCTCCGGACCGACTCATATCGTCCAGGATGCCCTGCCCGACGGGAGGCGCATTTCTTCCCCCTACGACGTCCTTCGTATGATATAATAACTCAAGGAACTCATCAAAATTCATAAGATCGTCGCTGCGCCCATCGCCAGGCATTACAGCGTCCAAAGTCCACCTACTCCAACTGTCAAACGTTTCTAAGACACCGTCCTCTCCGGTCTCCCTCCTGAGCGTTTGAACGTCATATAGATAATCATCGAGGAATGGGAACTTCGTGATCGTCTGCGTGACTTCAAATGCCCCCTCATCACTCTCTTCATAAATATGACGCTCTATGCTCCATTCATTTAGCCCTGTAGGAATCAATTGGCCCGTTTCCTCTATGAAACGACCATCTTCAAATTCAGTTAACCTTTCATAATGACCATCTTTACCAATGTTGATTTGACTAATACTTTTATCTGGGTATTGTATAAATATATCTCTCGATCCATCTGGATGAGAATATCTTTCTACACGGGTATGATTGTTGATATTTAATAATTCCACCCTTCTACCGTCAGGATAATCTATTGTTGTCAAGCCTATATTATCACGGGTACGCTCAAAAGTCTCTACTACTCCGTTTTGATCAACATTCATCTCAATGTAATAGCCGTCGTTTCGTTCCAAGATGACAGTTCTAGTACCATCAGGGCGTTCAATCATTTGTTGAACCTTCGCATACTCCCACCAACCGTCCTCACCGACATGGCCGGCATATTCAGTAGTAAAGATCTTAGTTCCATCTGGCCTTCTGACCTCTTGGTCTCGCTGATCATTCGTCACGCGCGTAACCACAACGGTCCCGTCGGGCAATGTTTGCCTGGTTTCCGTATTCCCAGTCGATACGCTCCCGTCATTATGAATGATGATCGGTCCAACACCATCTACGCCGCCGATGCCGGTGCCGGCCCCGGCGCCACCGTAGCCGACGGATCCACCGTAAGTTCCGTTATAGCGCTCCCACTCTCCCTCGAGCGTATAATGATTGTACATTTGCCTGCCCCTCTTACTTGCTCGGCCGCTGCCGATGTTCAGCGCATTCCGCGCAGATTTCCGGGGAGCAGAGAACTCTCGCGATATGTAGGATTGGGGGATTCTTTAGTCGCTAAGTGCCTCAAGAATATATGAAAAGTTTTATCTTCCCGAACGACACACAACCCTTGATACGCCTCTTCCGGAGCGGCAATTTTCGAGTGATCGGCTTCCAATCATCGTGCACCGGCGCCCTAAGATCACTGTCACGTAGCGGTAGGCCTCCCGAGCCGGATGCCGCAATGCCCGGAAGTGCACCAAAACAAAAAAGGGCGGCCCGAGGACCGCCCTTTCCAAACCATATGGCTGAATAAGCCTTAGCGCTTCGAGAACTGGAAGCTGCGGCGGGCTTTCTTCTTGCCGTACTTCTTGCGCTCGACGACGCGCGGATCGCGGGTCAGGAAGCCTTCCTTCTTGAGCGGGCCGCGAAGCTCCGGCTCGTAGTAGGTCAGCGCCTTGGCGAGGCCGTGACGGACGGCGCCAGCCTGACCGGAGAGACCGCCGCCATCGACGTTAACGGTGATGTCGTACTGGCCGTCGCGCTGGGCGATCTGCAGCGGCTGCGACAGGATCAGGCGCAGCACCGGACGGGCGAAGTAGACCTCGACCGGGCGGCCGTTGATCACGATCTTGCCGGAACCGGGCTTGATCCACACGCGGGCGACGGCGTCCTTGCGCTTGCCGGTGGCATAGGCGCGGCCGAGCGAGTCGAGCTTCTGGACGTGCTTCGGAGCTTCCGGAGCGGCGGTCTGGGCGTTCTGGCCCAGATCGGCGAGAGACTGAAGGGTCGCCATGGATTTAAGCCCTCACGTTCTTGCTGTTGAGGGCCGCGACGTCCAGGACTTCCGGCTGCTGAGCGGTATGCGGATGCTCAGCGCCGCCATAGACGCGCAGGTTGCCCATGATCTGACGGAAAAGCGGGCCGCGGGGGAGCATGCGCTCCACAGCCTTCTCGACCACGCGCTCAGGGAAGCGGCCGTCGAGAATGAACTTCGCGGTGCGCTCCTTGATGCCGCCCGGATAACCGGTGTGGTGATAGTACACCTTCTGCTCGCGCTTGCGGCCGGTGAGCACCACCTTGTCGGCGTTGATGACGATAACGTTGTCGCCGCAGTCGACGTGGGGCGTGTAGTTCGCCTTGTGCTTGCCACGCAGACGCATGGCAACGACGGACGCGAGACGGCCCACAACAAGGCCCTTCGCGTCGATCACAACCCACTTCTTCTCGACCTCGGCGGGCTTCAGCGAAGTCGTAGTCTTCATTGCGCTGTATCCCGTTGGAGCCAAATGGCTCAGGTTCTGAAAAACGACAAACCGCCGCGAGATGCGGCGGCGAGTGACGGCTGTTTAGTGACATCAAGTATGGAAGTCAACAGCATTTTCAGCCATCCTGGCCGCATAAAACCCTTATAAAACAAGCATTAGCGGGCATAAGGTATTTTAATACCACAATAGCGGTATCTAATTACCTCGTCAATTTTGGTTCTGCGCAAACAACAGCTATGCTTGCTCGCAACGGCATATATCATCCCGCAGATCTAACGAGGCTCCCAATGACCGACGAACTGATCTTCTTTACAAATCCCATGTCCCGCGGCCGCATCGTTCGCTGGATGCTGGAGGAAACGGGCTGCGCTTATCGTACGGAAATTCTCGCTTTCGGCTCGGAGATGAAGGCGCCCGGCTATCTGGCCGTCAATCCTATGGGCAAGGTGCCGGCGATCCTTCACAAGGGGAAGATCGTCACCGAGGCCGCGGCGGTCTGCGCCTATCTCGCGGATACCTTTCCCGAGGCCGGCCTCGCGCCGCCGACGGGAGACAGGGCCGCCTATTACCGCTGGATGTTCTTCGCGGCAGGCCCGGTCGAGGCCGCTCTGAGCAACAAGGCTTTCGGCTTCGAGGTCCCGGCCGACCGGCAGCGGGCCATCGGCTACGGCAGCATCGAGACTGTCGTCGATGCTCTGGAATATGCCGTTACCCAATCCGAATACATCGCAGGCGACCGCTTCACGGCGGCGGACGTTTATGTCGGATCCCAGATCGGCTGGGGCATGATGTTCGGCACTCTGGAGAAACGGCCCGCCTTCGAGGCCTATTGGCAGCGCATCAGCTCGCGTCCTGCCGCCATTCGGGCGCGGGAGATCGACGATGCTCTTGTGCCTCCGAAGGCCTGAGCAGCAACGAGCCTAACGACGATCCGGGATCGAATAGGTCCCGGTCGCATGGCAGACCACGTCAGAACTGCCTTCGGAATAGATCGAGACATCGCCGACTGCCAGGCGCTTGCCGAGCTTCAGCAGACGGCACTCGGCGATGAGCGCGCGCGGCTCGGGCTTTCTCAGGAAATTGAAGTTGAGGCTCGTGGTGACGGCGAGTACCACGGGGCCGATATGGGCGAGAATCGCCGCATAGAGGGCAAGATCCGCCAGCGCCATCATGGCGGGTCCCGAGATGGTGCCGCCGGGGCGCAGGTGGCGCTCGTGGTATTCCATCCGCATGCGGGCCGAGAGCGGTCCGATCTCGTCCACGAAATAACTGCGCCCGCCCGCATGCATCTGCGGGAATTCCCGGTCGAGGAAGACCGTCAACTCGTCCTTGGTCATGATCGGGTGATGCGAAGCCATGCGTCAAATGCTCATTGAACTGCCCTGCCCTATCCCATACGTTCCACCCATGAACCACGACAATTATCCGAACGATTACATCCGCGGCATCCTCAACAGCGTGAAGACCATCGCGCTGGTCGGCGCCTCGCAGAACCCCGCCCGTCCAAGCTGGATCGTCACCAAGTACCTGCTGGAGCGGGGCTATGATGTGATCCCGATCAATCCGGGTCTCGCCGGCGGCGAGCTTCTCGGCAAGAAGGTCTATGCCTCGCTGAAGGACGTGCCCGGTCCCATCGACATGGTCGAGATCTTCCGCAATTCGGAAGCCGCAGGCCCGATCACGGACGAGGCTTTGGCGCTCGATCCGCTGCCCAAGGTTTTGTGGATGCAACTCTCCGTGCGCAACGACGAAGCCGCCGGCAAGGCCGAGGCCAAGGGCTTGAAGGTCGTTATGGACCGCTGCCCGAAGATCGAGTTCGGCCGTCTCTCCGGTGAGATTTCCTGGCAGGGGGTGAATTCGCGGATGCTGAGCGCCAAGAAGCCGGTTCTGTCAGGGAGGGGCTTCCAGAAGCTCAGCCTCAATCGGCCCTGAATTGCCCTTGTCATCCCCGGCCTTCGGCCACCGGGGGTGACGCCGCGAGTTGCCTAATACGCTCCTTGACGGAAGAACGATCCGTTCTTTAAATAGAACGCCTTCATTTCCTAGAGGAACGCTCCGACCATGACCGACCGTCTGCCAGGCTTCAATACGCTCGCCATCCACGCCGGAGCGGCTCCCGATGCTGCGACCGGTGCCCGTGCGACGCCGATCTACCAGACCACCTCTTTCGTCTTCGACGACGTGGACCATGCGGCCTCGCTCTTCGGCCTGCAGGCCTTCGGCAACATCTACTCTCGAATCGGCAACCCGACCTGCGCCGTGCTGGAGGAGCGCGTGGCGGCGCTTGAAGGTGGCACCGCAGCCCTTGCGGTGGCCTCAGGCCATGCGGCCGAGTTTCTGGTGTTCCATACCCTTTTGCAGCCCGGCGACGAGTTCGTCGCGGCCAAGCAGCTCTATGGTGGCTCGATCAACCAATTCAACCATTCCTATAAGAATTTCGGCTGGAACGTCGCCTGGGCCAATGCCGACGACCCATCGAGCTTCGAAGCCGCCATCACGCCGAAGACCAAGGCGATCTTCGTCGAATCCATCGCCAATCCAGGCGGCGTGATCGTCGACCTTCAGGCCATCGCGGCCATCGCCAAGAAGCACCGCATTCCGTTCATCGTCGACAACACGATGGCGACGCCGTACCTGATCAGGCCCTTCGAGCACGGTGCCGACATAATCGTTCATTCCGCCACCAAGTTCCTCGGCGGCCATGGCAACTCCATCGGCGGCCTGATCGTCGATGGTGGCTCCTTCAACTTCGCAGGTGACGATCGTTATCCGATGCTCTCGAAGCCGCGCCCCGAATACGGCGGCATGGTGCTTGGCGAGACCTTTGGGAATTTCGGCTTCGCCATCGCCTGCCGCGTGCTCGGCCTGCGCGATCTCGGGCCGGCGCTCTCGCCCTTCAATGCCTTCCTGATCCTCAACGGAATCGAGACCCTACCGCTGCGCATGCAGCGCCATTCGGACAACACGCTCGCGGTCGCCGAGCATCTGTCGACCCACAGCAAAGTGTCCTGGGTCAGCTATCCGGGCCTACGCGATGATCGCTATCACAACCTCGCCAAGCAATACTGCCCCAAGGGCGCCGGCGCGGTGTTCACCTTCGGTCTTAAGGGCGGCTACGAGGCCGGCGTGAAGCTCGTCTCGAACCTCAAGCTGTTCTCGCATCTGGCCAATATCGGCGATACCCGCTCGCTGGTAATCCACCCGGCCTCGACCACCCACCGCCAGCTCACGGATGAGCAGAAGACGCAGGCCGGCGCAGGTCCGGAGGTCGTGCGCCTCTCCATTGGCCTCGAAGACACGCAGGATCTGATCGACGACCTCAATCAGGCGCTGGACGCGGCGTAACCAGATTCTACTGCTGGCCTTTGGTCATTCTCACCCGTCGTGCCGGGCATGAGGTTGGGACAACAAAAAGGGCGGCCCGAGAGCCGCCCTTTTTGTTGAGATGAAATCCAACACTTATGCAGCGCGAGAAGCGCCAGCTTTCTTATAGGTGTTGTGGATGGCGTTAAGCGAACGCTCGAGAGCCGTCCAGAGGCGCCCAATCTCATCGGCGCCCTGCGACTTCGCATCGTATTCCCGTGCGCCCTCGCCCGTTGCAAGAGAAAGTGTCAGCTCGGGACGATGGGTAATCTGGCCGGCCCAGACCGGAACCTGGAGCGCGTTCAGTGCACCGCGCGCATCGGCAACCACATGAGCCTCGACATCGCTATGCTTCGCCGGAGCGGCATTGATCACCGCGGCGTAAGGCTTGCGATGTTCGCGGGCGATGGCGACCGTATCCTGCAGGGCCGCGATGTCGAATAGGCTCGCGCGGGTCGGAATGATCACGAGCGTGGCGTGCTTGATCGCGTCGGAGACGATCGAGGATTTGTTCGGCGGCGTATCGACCAGCACCCACTCATAACCCTCGCGCTTCGCTTCCTTGAGCGCATCGTCGATATGACGGGTATTATGCTTGAGGCCCAAGTATTCCTGATTGCGAATCTTGTGCCAGAGAGACAGGGAGCCCTGCGGATCGTTGTCGATCAACAACGTTGGGCGCGAAGGGTTGGCGATATAACTCGCGAGGTGAGCAGCAAGCGTGCTCTTACCCGAGCCGCCTTTCCGCGAAGCAAAGACCAGCACATTCATGCCTGACTCCTCATAAGCCTGTTCCTACAGCCCTGAATCTAGGGGTTAACCTATCTTAATATTGTTCACCTGTAGCAGAGCAAGTACTGATTTCCTAATTCCTGCCGTATTCCCACTACGATTTTTCGCGGACGAAGGATTCGATTGAGCGATTTCAAGCCATTCATCGCAAAGGGCTCGGCTCGTGAAGGTCCTGGCATGATCCGCCAAGCTTCTGACATGAGTCGCGGAGTATCCCTTCAAAAGCTTATTTTTAAAGGTTTTGAATGGAGTGGGCCCGCTGAACCTGCCCAGCTCAGTTCTCAGTTAGACTTTCATATTCGATGCACAGTTCAAGCTTTGCAACGAAGTTGGACCCGATAAACGATACCTGGAGCTCCTGCTGTAAAACGCGTTTTTCGAGTCGGAACCACCCTTCCGCTTGGCCGTTAAGCTCCAGACTTCACCAGTCTAGGAGCAGATCAATGTCCAAGAAGATCTTGTTTGCCGGCGCTATGCTTGTGGCCCTCGCCCCGATTGGCGCCTTTGCTCAGGACCCGGCTGCTGGCGGTGCCGCTGCCGGTGCTGCCACGGGGGCCGTTGGCGGCGCGATCGTTGGTGGCCCAATCGGTGCGGCGGTCGGCGGCGTGACCGGAGCGATCGTTGGCGGTCTGGCCGGCGAGGCTCAACCCCGCTTCCGTCAGTATGTCATCACCCAGGGCGTTCCGTCCTACCGCTACGCCGAAGAGGTTCGCGTAGGCGCCGTCCTGCCCGCTGCCGGCGTGACCTATTATGAGGTTCCGGCCGAGTATGGCGTGACCAACTATCGCTACACGGTCGTCAACGATACCCCGGTTCTGGTCGAGCCCGGCACCCGCCGCGTCGTCCAGGTCATCCGCTAATTTCCAGTGGAAGTTTGGTTTCGGGGCGGCCTCATCGGCCGCCCTTTTCTTTTGTCAGGCTTTGCTCACGCGAGCGTGGACGACGGCCATGGTGAGTACAGCCATGGCGAAGACCTGATGCGCCAATCCGGCCCAGAGAGGCACCACAAGCAGCAGGGTCACGATTCCGAGAATCATCTGCGCCAGCATCAAACCGGCCATTCCCGTTGCGCGGCTGGCGGTCTTCGAATTCGGAGCCTGCCGACGCAGGGTCCACGCATGCAACACGGCGAAAGCGACGATGGCATAGGCCACAAGCCGGTGGTTGAACTGGACCAGGATGACATTATCCACGAAGTTCTCGATCCAGGGCGTGACCGAGAACAGAGCCGATGCCGGCGGAACGAGAGCGCCATCCATCAGAGGCCAAGTGTTGTAGGTCAGTCCTGCTTTCGAGCCGGCCACGAGGCCGCCGAGAGCGATCTGGAACAGAATCAACCCGGCGAGGATGCGCGGTGCATAGCCGGCGCGGATCTCCTGGCTGAACGAGGCCGAACGGTCCTTCAACCCCGACGCCACCCACACGAGGCAGGCGAGGATAATGCTGGCGACGGTGAGATGCAGGGCTAACTTAATGGGGGCGACCGCCGTCATGCCGGGTTCGAGACCCGATGCTACCATGATCCAGCCGATGGCGCCCTGAAGGCCACCGAGGGCTCCGATGCCGAGAAGCGTCAAGGCGAGCTTGCCCTTGATGGCACCTCTCGCCCAGAACCAGACCAGCGGCACGAAAAAGACCAGGCCGATCAGGCGACCGAGCTGCCGGTGTCCCCACTCCCAGCCATAGATGAACTTGAACTCGGACAGGGTCATGCCCTTATTGACGAGCTCATATTGCGAAATCTGCCGGTACTTCTCGAACTCCGCTATCCAGGCCTGCTCAGTCAGCGGCGGAATGGCGCCGGTGACGGGCTTCCACTCCGTAATCGAGAGCCCCGAGCCCGTCAGGCGCGTGGCTCCGCCGACGGCGACCATCAGGACGACCAGCCCCGCAAGGCAATAGATCCAGGCACGAACGGCGGACAGGGATCGGCTTTGGGGCACGCGCGCCAGCGGCACGCCCTCGGTGGAGGCTGCGACAGCCATGCTCACTCTCATCGTCGATTAGGGCTTGAACCCAGGATACGGACGTCACATAGAGGCTCTGTCTCCTGGAGGCAATTCATGCCGGTGACGCACCGCAGCGACACGACTTTGATGATTGAGGGGTTTCGGCCATGGGCTCTCGCTCACGCAAGCTGATCGGCACAGTGGTGATGCTGACCTTCATCATTGTCTATGCGCTGTTTGCGATGGCGGTTGCCGAAGGTCGGATCACGCAGGCGCCGAAGCTCCTTCAGACCGTCGCCTATATCGTGCTCGGCCTGATCTGGATCGTCCCGCTCATGCCGCTCATCCGCTGGATGGCGAAGCCGGACAAATCCTAAGCCCCGCCGATCCCCTCGATGATCGTGCCCGTGCCGCCGCAGATCGGGCATGGCGTGACGCCAATGCGGCCGCTGCCCTTGCATTCCGGGCAGACATTCTCGCCCGCGCCCGGAGTTCCCGGCTCGGCCTGATCGCCTGGATTGAGCTTCGTCTGATCGGAAGCAACATGATCCTTTGGTGTGCCCGTCATGGCAGAGCTCCATGAGATTTCATGCGATCAACGCAGTAGCGGAGTCCGCGTTTCCGAAACGCCAAAAGAAAAGGCCCGCCAGAAGCGGGCCCTTTCTCAAATCCTTAGCGGCAGACGCGGCGGCTGCGATGCTCCCAGCCCCAGCCGGGAACCCATTCCCGGTAACGCTCCGTGAAGCAGCGCTCCACATAGACCTCGCGGACCGGGCGCTCGTAATAAACCGGCCGACGCTCTTCCACATAGACGGGCGGCGGGGGTGGCGGAGGCGCGCGATAGACGACCGGGGGCTGAGGCTGAGCGACGGCCGCCCCAACGGCAGCACCGACCGCAAGACCTCCCAGAGCTCCGAGAGCCACCGCGGCACCGGGAGACAGGCGATCACGCGCTGCAGCCGGTTGAGCGGCAGCCAGGCCGGTGACCAGCGCCAGAGCCGCGGCAGTACCGGAAACAAGACGGAAGATCTTCATGATCATCACCTACGACAGGAGGGAGGCTGCATGCCTTCCCCTTCATGTCATGAGATATACTGTTCAAAACCTCTCTGAAAGCTGAACAGAATGTGGCAAAGCTTGGGCATAAGCCGATCTTGCCGGAATGGTGATCAAGCTCTTAAAGCCCTCGCTCGCCCCTTAACGATTTCGGCCAACCTGATCAGGCGCCAGCGCTGCGCAGCGGCACCGAGAGCAGCACGCGAACCAGATCTGCCTGACGGTTGGTATCAGTCTTCCGAAACAGATTCTTGAGGTGGAAGACGACGGTGGTCTGGGCGACTTCAAGCTCTTCGGCAATCTGATCGAGACGCTTGCCATCGATCAGCATGAGGGCCACCCGCGTTTCAGAGGGCGTCAGGTTGTAGAGCCGGACGAGCGTGTCGCCCGAGACCTTGGCCCGCTGCTCCGTGTCGATCACGAGCAGGACGACGGCTTCCGGCCTCTCCTCCACGGAGAAGCGTTGTCCGGGGATCAGGACAAGGTAAGGTCGCCCACCGGAGATCCTCGGGAACGAGACGATCTCATCCAGCGACTCCTCCTCGAAGGCCTTTTCGATGGCGGAATAGAGCTTGCCGTTCTGCTTGGCCACGGAGCCCTTCAGGATGCCCTGCGTGGCGCTCAAGCCGTCATCCTCGGCCAGAATGCGTTGCGCTTCCTTGTTCATCACGCGGACGCTGCCGCTCTCGTCGACAATCACGACGCCGACGAGAAAGCGGTCGAAGGCGAAGGTTGCCTTGTACAGGGCGTCGACCGTACGTCCCTTCGACGATTTCAGGATCTCCTGCCAGGATTCCTCCGCCCTGTGGACGGCGCTCGTTTGAACGCGAGCGACCTGGTCGAGACGGGCAGAGATGGTCGCCAGCAGAATCTCGTAATCGATCGGCTTGACGAGATAATCGTCCGCTCCCGCCTGCTTGCCGCTGAGAACGTCGTTCCGCTCGGCGAGTGCCGTCAAAAAGATGAAGGGAACGTCGGACATTGTGCCCTGCTCGCGCAAGGCCTTGAGCACGTCGTAGCCGCCAAGGCCGGGCATGGTGATATCGCACAGGACAAGGTCGGGACGGTGCTTTTCCAGGAGGTTGAGCGCCTCGCTGCCGTTCGCGGCCTGGAGCACGCGATAATTGGCCGCCTCCAGCTCCTCGGCGATATCTCCCCTCAGATCGTCTTCGTCTTCAACGCAAAGAATTGTTTTTTTTTGCATTCATTGGTTTCAGTCACTTATGCAGCCTGTTGCGTTTGATCGGCATTGGCTATGGGCAGGTCGAACGTAAACAAGGATCCCGCTGCCTCATAGCTCTCGACCTGAATTTCACCCCCATGCAAGTGCATGATCCTCTGAGCGAAATTCAATCCAATACCCGTTCCGGCAATACCCGATGCGGTACGCGCGCGGTAGAACCGATCGAAGATCTTCGGCAATTCATCCGCAGGAATTCCGATGCCCCAGTCACGGACAGAGCAGAAGGCGCGGGATCCATCCATCCAGATCTTGATCTCGACGACTGGCGTATCGCCTGAATACTTGATGGCATTTGACAGGAGATTGACGACCACCTGCTCGATCAGCATGCCGTCGCAATAGACCCTGAGGGGAACATCCGGGACATCGAAGCGGATATCGGCCTGCGAGCTAACCTCGCGCTGCCGCTCGCAGATGTCCATAACGAGATCGACCAGATTGTAGGAGGCCGGATTGACCTCGATCGTACCGGCATCGAGTTTGGCTGCGTTCAGCACGCTTTCCACGAGGCGCGTCAGCCTCGTACCGGCATTCCGAATTTTCTGGATGCGGGTGACAAGCTCATCATTGGTGAGCTCCGATCCGCGGCGTAGAATGCGCTGGGCACTGGAGTCCAGAATGGCCAAAGGCGTCCGGAACTGGTGAGACACCATGGACACGAAGTTCCGGTAGGCATTCGTGGTCTCACGCTCGCGATCAAGGGCCGATTCAAGAGCCCTCGCAACCTGCTTGTAACCGGTGATGTCGGTCAGACGCACGAAGATCGTCGCCCCATCGGCTTTCGTTAGGGAAAGGCGCGCCCAGCTATCCTTCTTCACCAGAAGATCGAACTCGACCTCTTCGAACGGAGGCTGCGCGTTCACGAGCCGCATGTCGGCGCCTTCGCACATGGCGAAACACCGCAGAAAGTTTGAGAGGCTCATCTCCTCATGACACCAAAGGGATACGGGCGCAGCTGCCCAGATCTGCTCGTTGGCGAAGAGGAGCTTCCCTGTCCAATCGAAGGCCGCAAATCCTTCCGATGCCGAATTGATCGCCGCGATCAGGCGACGTTCAGCCTGACGTAGAGCGGCTGTCCGCTGAAGAACCTTGATTTCAAGATCGAAATTCTGACGTTCAGCCTGTTTGCGGGCAAGCCATTGCTCGGTCACATCACGCATGAAGGCGATGCCGAGCTTGCGTTCGGCCATATAGACGGGAAAACAGTTGATCTCCAGGCACCGTTCCTGCCCGTCTGGCGAAGTCGCCTCATTCTCGAAGATCGAGCTCGTTCCTTCCGTTGCCCGAACGAGAGAACCAATCACGTCCTCCTGGGCAAAAATGGGATCGAGGCCCTGTATGTGTTGCCCGATAGCCTGATCGGACTTCAGGCTCAGCAAGTCTTCCATGCCCGGGTTCCAGAGCAAGCATCGAAGCTGGCCATCGAACATGACAATGCCCTGATTGCTGATGTTGTTGATGACCAGATCGGAGAGTTCCTGCTCCTGCTTGAGAAGCTGCTTTGCCTGGCTTGCTTCCTGCACTCCCTTGAAAAGCTTAAACAAAAGAAATGCAGCACTAAGGACAATGCCTACGAGAAAGGCAAAACTTTCGAATACGGTTTGCAGATACGTAGCGCGCTTTGCTGCAGTTCGATCACGACCTTGTACGACAATCTTATTAGCTGCGTCCCGCAGTTTGTATGCGAGATCGTGCATCTGCCCACGCAACAAGTCTGCTGCCTGTGGATCAAGCTCTCCCCTCAGGAGCGGCTCAGCGAGCGTGAGTTGAAGATAAGCCTGTCGCAAATCGCCAGCCAATCCGACATCTTCGAATGCCTGCCCTTGTGGCCCCTCCACCAGCACGGCGAGCCGACTAATCAGGATATTGGCCCGATAGCCCGGCTCTTGATCTTGCGTAGCGATGCGTTGCCCCGCTGCAATTCGCGCGAGACATTCCGCAAGAACTGCAGCTTCGAACTGCGTCTGCGTAACCACCCACATGTTGGTATACATGCCGTCGGTCCGCAAAGCGCGCTCAACCTCCAGCAGTCGCGCCACAGTAAAGCCGAGACAAACAACAAAGCCTGCTATCGCAAAAAGCGTAATCAAACCAGTTTTATAGCTTTTGATAATCAGCTTCATGGCTGTTGAATGTGAAGCTTGTTCAACTGCCAGACGGATCGGGCATAATATTGGACATCGTAAAGCACCTCATGAGCATCTCGGGGATACACAATCCATAGAGGCCCTTTGTCGCGAATAGTCAGCATTTTCCCATCAACGGCCATCGCAAGAAGAGGCTCGAATTTGAGATCGGCAAGTGGAATAGTAATCTCGTAATCGTTGAGGGCCGACGCTCTCATCACCGTACCTTGAGCGCCTACCCGTTTCAAAACAGTGCTCAAGAGAACGCCTTCGAAAAATTGAGGTTGGCTCGATACTTCCGTGCCTGTAGAGAACGATGCCTTGCCTAACGCCTCCAGCATGTCTCGATCGAACTCCGCTCGCCCGGGGGCGTTCGTTTGCTCGATATTCCCGGAAATCGTCAACAAGACGGTTCCTTTGGCAGGAGGCAAAGGCTCGGCCGCATGAGCAGGCATCCAGCCCCCCACGAAGGCGATCACAGACACGAGGAACGTGAGGCGGAGCATAAGTTCCCAAACCAAGAGAGATTATAATAGAACACATACATCATCGGCGATTTATTGCAAAAAATCCAGTGCCGCCCTTGAGAAACAACCTCCTCATCCCCTTGAGGCATTCCCTGGATAGATAAGAAATTTCATATGAATATATATCTATGCCCCACCAGCTATCATTTTCACACAATAATCCCCCTACACTGCAATATATAACCGATCAAAACTTCAAATAACAAAGCAAACTACAAACTCAACCTATCTATTTCTTCTCGAATTCGAACACGAATTACAAATACATCTAAAAATATTAGCTCCATAACTCGCTCAAGATCGGGATTGTGCAAGCTTGGCCGATAGCGCTATATTTCGCCCGATTATAAACGGGCCCTTTGCCGGAGCTTTTGCAAACGAGGAGTTTGATATGCGTAAATTCATAACGGCCCTGGTGGGAGCGGCAATGCTCGTGTCGGCATTGCCCGCCGGCGCAGCCCCCCTCCAGAGCCGTCCGTTGCCTCAGGTCGACCAGCCGTACCCGAACGAGAGCTACGCCCAGTACTATCGCCGCGGCTATCGCCCTTACTACCGTGACCGGTACTACTATCGCCGCGACAATGGCGCCGCCGTTGCCGCCGGCGTTGCAGGCCTCGCGGCGGGTGCCCTGATTGCAGGCGCCATCGCAAACCAGGCCCAGGCACAGCCTGCCGCTCCGCCGCCGCCTGGCGTCGTCGATCCACAGGTCGCGGCTTATTGCGCACGTAAGTACCGCTCCTACGACCCGGGAACAGGAACCTTCCTGGCGACGAACGGTATGCGTTACGTCTGCACCTATCCGTAAGCTCTGCAGCTTCGCAGCATCCTGGCCCTGCCGCAGAACCTGTGGCGGGGCTTTTGCTTGCCGAGGCGCTGTGACGTGGCAGCTAAACCTTTACCCTGTCGGCCGGCGCCATAGAACAAATAGAACAAAGCGATACAGGTTCGAACGAACCACAGTCTGGCATGGCCGCACTGAAAACGCCGTGTCGCAACTTCGCATGTAGGGTTTAGGAACAACTAATGACACGAGACTCTGACAGCATCGGTACCGTCATCCCTCCCAACGAGGCCGCCATCCTGACCTCCGGTAACATGACAGAACTCGAGCTGATTCTTCCGGATCTGGGCGACGAGGATCTGCCCGAGATCGCAGTCTTTCTCGTCGCCTGCGCCATGCGCTTCCATAGTGATCCCGACTTCCTGCAGGAGCAGCTGGAATGGCTCGTCAGGGCGCATGACGCCGACGTGGATGAAGGCCTGAGGCCCGATCAGCTGAACTCCGCCAACGACGACTGAGCCAAGCATAAGGAGCGCCGGCACTAATCGATGAACTCCGCCGGCGTTCCCTTCTCGACCATCTTCGACAACTCCTCCACGTCCCAGTTCGTCAGCCGCACACAGCCCCGCGAATAGGCCTTGCCGACCTTTTCGGGCTCGGGCGTTCCATGGATACCGAAGGACTCGACGGAAAGGTCGATCCAGGTACTCCCGACCGGGTTGTTCGGGCCGGGCTTGATCTCGAACTTCTCCTTGGCCTTCACGCCCTTGAAAGCGTAATCCGGGTTGTAGGTGTAGTTCGGGTTCGGAGCCACCGCGCGCACCTTGTGCGTTCCGCTGGGCGCAGGATTTTCCTCGCTACCGATGGACGCCGGATAGACCGCAACCAGGGCTCCATCTTTGTCGAGGACGCGTAAGACGTGCTCGCTTTTGACGATCTCAATCTTCGCGGCCTTTCCCAAATTCTCTAGAGCCGGCTTTGCCTCGACGTTGGCAACGACGATGGATGTCCCGGCCTTGTCGAGGCTCTTACCGGGATTCAGGGCTTTGAGCAGATCCACGTCCATATGAAACCTTTCGGCCAGAAGCTCCTCCGGACTGGAATAGCCGAGCCGATCCAGATCCGCCTGCTCCTCCAGCTTGTCAGGGATATCGACGAAGGGACCTTTCACATCCTCGTCCCGGATCGTGTATTCGACCAGAGCCGGGTCCGAGGACGTCTCATTGAGCTTTGCCCATAGCTCCTCATCGAGGGATCCGTCCGGTTTCAGGCCGCGCTCCTTCTCGAATGCCTTGATGGCATTCCGCAGATTCTCGCCGTTATGCCCATCGATGACGCCCGGCGAGAAACGAGCCCGGTCGAGCAGCACCTGTGTCCTGACGAGAGCCGGATCGATCTCGTTCTCCTTGTCCCTGCCGCTTTTGGCTGGCCACTCAGCCTTATTGACGGATCCAAGGTCCAACTTCTGAGGCGCAGCCAGGACAAAGCTTGAGAGTCCAACGATCCCAACAAGGGCATACGCAACGATTTTCATGAAACGCTCCATGGGCCAGGTCACGGACAAACAAAGCCCTGGCCGCATCTGCTGTTCCGTAAGCTTATTGGCAAATGCGGTAGTCGCCTTTGCGCTGACGCAGATC
The DNA here is from genome assembly GCF_055792825.1 of Microvirga sp. GN3. Taxonomy (NCBI): domain Bacteria; kingdom Pseudomonadati; phylum Pseudomonadota; class Alphaproteobacteria; order Hyphomicrobiales; family Methylobacteriaceae; genus Microvirga; species Microvirga sp. GN3. The sequence continues at coordinate 52,894 of NZ_JBVVAK010000018.1, read as the reverse complement.
GAGATGAAGATGGTCGCCGTGGGAAGCGTCCGAGCCGGGGCCGAGCACCGTGTTGAAGATCGGACAGGCGGCCTTCCGGATCGCTGACTGAAATGTCGCCTCGGGAGAGTTCTCTGGATGGCTGCCGATTGTCAGCGCGGCCCGCTTGGCGAATTCGAAACCCATGATATCGAGCCCATTGCCAAAGGCATGCTCGCTGAGCTTTGCGCCATTGCGCTGGTCGCGGCACTGATAGGCGGTGCCGATGAGAAGCTTCGTTGGGGTGGTCTGGAACTGGCGCTCGGCCTCCGGCGCGACCACGTCGCTCATCCAGCGAGCGATGCTCTCCGCTGCAGGGCAGCCCATCAACGATGCCGGTACGATTGTGACACCGTTGGGAAGCGCGGAGACGAGAACCGGGTTTTCGATCCCGCAACCGTTCTCTTTCACCGGCGGGCGGCTCTCGAAGCGCAGGCCACGCTGAGTGAGGCGTTGCAGGCAATCCTTGTCTTCGCTGTCCAACTCGGCCTGCTGCGTGAGGGGCGTCTCGTTCCGCGGCACTTCTTCCGCGCGCCGCTCGGTCTCCGGCTCAACCTTGAAAACAGGCCTCGGCGGAGGCAGTGGCTCAGCCGGGCGATCCGGCCTTGGCGGCGGCAGCGGTGGTGTCGGATCCTGCGCCAGAGCGGCGGAGGAGAGCATCAGCATCACGCTCATGATGCTGCCCACCTGCCCTACCATCCGGCGTCGAAGACCCATCCCGGCTCCTATTCTCAAGCCCACCCTGTCTATAACCCTCATGCGCCAAGGTTCAGTTCCATCTCCATCTTCTGGGAGCCTTGCCCTTGTGGCCGGACGCTCCAAAATCGATACAGGATGGGAGGACCGTCATGAGGGCATTTCCAGTGACGGACGTCGATTCGGACAAAAGCTTGTCCTTGGTCTCGACGCTGACCCAGGAGCATGAGAGCCCCTGCACGAAGCGCGTCGTGGAATTGGAAGCGCGTGTGGCCAAGCTGCGGGCTGAGCTCCAGGAAGCCGAAGCGGCATTGGAGTTCGAAAGGGCCCGCATGCCGATCCCTGGCGACTTCGTCCGTTGTCCTCTGACGCGCTTCTTCGGGCGGGTCACCAAGGTCACGCCTCGCCCCACTGGCAGGCCGTGGATCGAGATCGTTCCCTATCTCGGCCCGAACCTTCCCGGCCACTCGTCCATGGATCTGTTCGACAGCTGGGAGCTGATCGATCCACCCCCGGACGCTGCCGAAGCGGGCGCCGATAAGTTTCCCCTGATCGCACCCTTCATGCCGGCAACCGGCGCCCTGCTCGCGCCACCATCTGGTGAGGATGAGGTAGAAGCGTCCCTCAGAAAACTCTGGGCGCCTTCGAACCGGATTTCGTCTTAGCGTACAGCTTGTAGGGTTATCGCCTGCAACAATTCCAGGCATGTGGCGTTGGCCCTGCGGTTTCGCCGCCTGCAACAGCCTGCGAAATCCCGAACGCGTGGCACTCGGGAAGCCTGAACCTCAGAATCCCTTTCCCTCACCTGCCAACGCATCAAAAACCTCTCGAACGATGGGGAGACAGCAATGGCAGAGGAAGGGCAGAGTGTACGCCTTCAAGTCGCGAATGCCCGGCCGGACGATTCAGGCCGTGGCATTGCACGCATAAGCCGCCAGTCCCTTGCCGAAATCGGCATTCAGGAAGGCCAAGCGGTCGAGATCGTGGGCAAGCGCCACACCACAGCCATCGCCGTTACGCCCTACCCGGAGGATGAGGGCCTAAACATCATCCGGCTCGATGGCCTGCAGCGCGTCAATGCCGGCGTGGGCAGCGGCGATCATGTAGAAGTGAAGCGGGTCGAGGTCCGCCCCGCGACCCGCGTCGTGCTCGCTCCGGCCCAGAAAGGCCTCCGTCTGCAGGGCTCGGGCGACGCCCTGAAACGCACCTTCTATCAGCGCCCGCTCACGGCAGGCGATGTGATTTCGACCTCGGTCTATTCGCAACGCTCCGCGGATCAAAGGCTGCCGGAGGAGCTGCGCGGACTCCTTAACATCCCGGCTTACGGCCTCCAGGAAATCCGTCTCGTCGTGGTCTCGACCCAGCCGCGCGGCATCGTGCATGTGACGGCCGAGACCGAGATCGAGCTGCGTCCGCAATTCGAGGAACCACGGGAGGCGCGGCGGGCTGACGTGACCTATGACGATATCGGCGGTCTCGGCAGCACGGTCGATCAGGTCCGCGAAATGGTGGAACTACCGCTTCGCCATCCGGAACTGTTCCAGCGCCTCGGCATCGATCCGCCGAAGGGAGTGCTGCTCTACGGCCCTCCCGGGACCGGCAAGACCCGCCTGGCGCGGGCCGTCGCCAACGAGACGGAAGCGCAGTTCTTTCACATCGCCGGCCCCGAGATCATGGGCCAGCATTACGGCGAATCCGAACAGCGACTGCGGCAAGTCTTTCAGGAAGCGGAACAGAACGCACCCGCCATCATCTTCATCGACGAGATCGATAGCATCGCGCCTAAGCGCGAGGAGGTCACGGGTGAGGTCGAGCGACGCATTGTGGCGCAGCTCCTCACCCTGATGGACGGGTTGGAACCACGTCAGAACATTGTGGTCATCGGCGCGACCAATAGGCGTGAGGCGATAGACGAGGCCCTGCGGCGCCCAGGCCGCTTCGATCGCGAGATCGTCATTGGCGTCCCGGACGAGTCCGGACGCCGGGAAATCCTCGGCATTCACACCCGCGGCATGCCCTTGGCCGAGGACGTGAATCTCGACGATATCGCCCGCACAACTTATGGCTTCGTCGGAGCCGATCTGGCCGCCCTCTCCCGCGAGGCCGCCATGGATTCGCTCCGTCGCATTCTGCCAGGCATCAATCTGAGGGACGGCATTCCCTCCGATGTGCTCGAGAGCTTGCAGGTCACGCGGCAGGATTTCAGCAATGCCATGAAGCGAGTCCAGCCTTCAGCCCTGCGTGAGATCATGATCCAGGTTCCGAACGTGACTTGGGACGATATCGGTGGCCTCGAAGAGGCACGCACGCGGCTGCGCGAAGGTGTCGAGCTTCCCTTGAAAAGTCCGGAATCCTTCCGCCGCCTCGGCATCCGCCCAGCGAAGGGCTTCCTGCTCTTCGGTCCACCCGGCACCGGCAAGACGCTCCTAGCAAAGGCCGTCGCCCGCGAAGCCCAGGCCAATTTCGTGGCGACGAAATCCTCCGATCTTCTCTCGAAATGGTATGGAGAATCCGAGCAACAGGTGTCCCGGCTCTTCGCCCGCGCCCGGCAGGTCGCTCCGACGGTGATCTTCATCGATGAGATAGACTCCCTCGCGCCAGTGCGCGGCGGCGGGCTCGGCGAACCTGCGGTGACGGAGCGTGTGGTGAACACGATCCTCGCCGAAATGGACGGCCTTGAGGAACTGCAGGGCGTCGTGGTCATGGCGGCCACCAACCGACCGAATCTGATCGACCCCGCCCTCCTCCGGCCCGGTCGTTTCGACGAGCTGATCTATGTGCCTGTTCCTGATGCGCAAGGACGCCGCCACATTCTTGGCATCCACACCAAGGACATGCCGCTCGGGCCGGATGTGGACCTGGACACGATCGCCGAACGGACGAGCCGTTTTACCGGCGCGGATCTCGAAGACCTCACGCGCCGGGCCGGTCTCCTCGCCCTGCGGGAATCCTTGCAGGCCGAGCACGTGACCATGGCCCATTTCGAGCACGCCCTGCGGGAGACACGTCCTTCCGTCACGCCCGAAATGGAACGGGAATACGAGGACATGGTCCGGACCCTGAAACAGGAAGGCCCGCAGCGCCAGTCCATCGGCTTCCTGCCTTTGAGACAAGCCGCCGAATAGGAGGCCTGAGTTGATTGGGAAAAGAAAACGCGGGCCAAATGGCCCGCGTCTTGTGGTCGATGAGACCTTTCCTTAACGCCCGCAGGCAACCGGAATGCGACCACCGGACTGCGGATCGTAAACGGTGCGGCAGGGCACGCCGTTGATGACGCGGATCTCATGCGGAGCCGCATAAGGATCGGGCGAAGCCATCGGGACGGGAGCACCCATCATCGGGCCTACTGGAGCGGGGGCTATGCTGCCGGTCGTCACGACGTCACCAGCCACAGGCGCCACGACACCGCTGACCTGGCCGGCACACGCGATCGGAATGCGCTGCTTGGAGCTGTGGTCATAAATAGTCCGGCAAGGTACACCATTGATGTACCGGATTTCGTGCGGAGCCGCGTCCGGGAAGAGAGAGCCCGGCGTTCCGGAAATAGGAGATGGCTGCGCCGAAGCAGTGCCGATAATGCCGAACGCCATTAGTCCTGCGCCAGCAAAGATCGCGAGCTTCTTCATAGATGCCTCCTGTGCTTTATTTGAAAATGGCCTCTCGCCATAAAGGACATAGGCTAAACGCACTTGGCGCGGATGGTTTCCAAACGTAATTTCAACACACACAGTTGTGATAGCACCATCCGTGAAAAGCAAAGCTTCGCAAACGCTCAGCTTGAAATCCATATATTTCAAGTCATTTTTGGTCAGTTACTCCAGAAACCATAAACTCATCGAACAGTTAATCTATAAATATTCTAACATTTTGATCAAATTTTCGGCACGAATATACATTGCCGATGAAATTTAGCTCCCCTGCGAATAGAGCCATGTGTGATGCCGAATGTCTCGCTTACCTGGAAGCCGGCACGGCCCTCGTGGCGAGCCAAAGCCCCGCGACGACACCCGCAAGCCCGAGCAGAACGCCGTACGTAAAGGGCTCGCCCAGAACCCAGACCCCGAGCAAAGCTGCCGTGATGGGGCTCAATGAGAGAAAGACCGTGACGCGTGTCGGCGTAGTGTTCTTGAGCGCCCAGAGCCAGAGCACATAGCCGATCCCGCTCGACAGGCCGATGAGCAGGACAATCAGCCATCCCGATGGATCGAGGCGCGAGGTCTCCGTGAAAAGCCCCTCCATGCCTGCGGGTGCAGCAAGGGCGACGACCGACGCCAACATGGCCCACGTGCCGACGGGCAGAGTCGGGTAGCGGGCGAGATAAGGCCGGTACAGCACCGAGCATAGGGCGCCGCACAGGGTTGCGGCGAGCACCAGAATCGCTCCCAGCCATTCGCCGGTTCCACTCTCAGTGACCAGCCGCTCGCCCAGGGCCGCTCCCACGCCGACGATGGTCAGAGCCACTCCCGCGACTTTCGCTCCGGTCAGATGCTCGCGTCCGAGACAAGCCGCGATGATCATGGTCATCAGCGGGAAGGTTGCGAACAGGAGCGCCGCGCGAGTGGACGAGATGAATTGAAGGCTGAGATTCAGGAGCGCGATCAGAACGCCGAACTGCACGATGCCGAGAGCCATGACGACGAGAAGGTCGCGTGTCGCAAACCGCACGCGCGCGCTCACCAGCAAGGGCGGAACCAGGCACAGAACGGCGATGGCATAGCGCAGGAAGGCCAGGGATGCCGGACCGATGTCGTGGACCACGAAGCGCGTGGCGACCATGGCGGCGCCAACCTGAATGCCAGTCGCCGCCGCTGCCATCAGGGCAAGCCCTTCCTGGCGTCTCACAGGTCGAGATCCCAGGTCTGCCCGACGAGATCCTTTCCGAAGGAGCGATGCGCCTCCTCCTTCACCAGCCGGAAGCCGGTCGCCTGATAGATGCTGCGGGCCGCCACAAGGATACCATTGGTCCATAGGGTCAGCGTCTTGTAACCCTTGGCTCTGGCGAAACCGATACATTCATCGACGAGCCGACGCCCGAGACCGAGCCCCCTGGCGGATGGTTCCACATAGAGCAGCCGGAGCTTGGCGACCTCGTCGGAATGGCGCACGACGAACACACTGCCGACCACCTCCCCGTCACGCTCCGCGATCCAGCAGCGCTCCCATTGCGGATCGAAGTTCTTGACGAAGGTCGCTGCGATCTCCGCCACCAGAGCCTCGAAGCTTTCGTCCCAGCCGTATTCCTGAGCGTAGAGCAATCCCTGCCGGTGCGCGATCCAGCCGATATCCCCGACTTGGTGCGAACGCAGAATGTACGGAGGATCGGGCTCCTGGCCGTCGCCGATGAGGCGCTCGACCGTGCCCATGGCTCGGACCAGCCTCTCGCGCTCGCTCTCTGAGAGCGCGAGCAGCATGGCCGCGACCTGCGTCGCGGAGGCTTGGTTCAGCGGCTCGAAGGCCGCGCGCCCCTTATCGGTGAGCGAGAGCAGAAACTGGCGCCTGTCATCTCGCGACGGGGAGCGCTCGATCAGTCCCTGAGCGTCGAACCTCTTCAAAAGGCGGCTGAGATAGCCGGCATCGAGACCGAGCTCCCGCCCCAGATCCGCTGCGGTCACCGAACCGCGATGGGCCAGTTCGTAGAGAACCCGCGCTTCGGTCAGTGAGAACGGGCTTTCGAGCAGCCCTTCGTTCAGAAGGCCGATATGGCGCGTGTAGAAGCGATTGAAGCTCCGGACTTTCTCGATCTGCCCGTCCGTCGGCAATTCCGGCATGTGAGACATGGCCGCCTCCCTGCCGCGCAGAATTGGGCAGATTGTTGACTGAGTCAACTATTTGCGTGAGAGCGGCCCGGCCGCCTATGCCGCAGCGTCGATGGCCAATCGCCCCTCATGGATCGCGTGACAGGCCACGCCTGCCAGCAGCGGCGGAATTTCCGTCCGGCAGCGGTCGTTGGCGAAGGGGCAGCGCGGGTTGAAGGTGCAGCCGGTCGGCGGATTGATCGGGTTCGGAATCTCGCCCTGCACGGGAATGCGCTGGCGCCCGGTCATGCCCACGTCCGGCACCGCATCGAGAAGCATCCGGGTATAGGGATGCTTCGGATGGGCGAAGAGCTCGCGGCCGTTGGAGATCTCGACGATGCGGCCGAGATACATGACGCCGATGCGGCTCGCCATGTGGCGCACCACGGCAAGGTTGTGGCTGATGAACAGATAGGTCAGCCCCAGACGATCCTGCAGATCGCGCATGAGGTTCAGGATCTGCGCCTGCACGGAAACGTCCAGCGCCGAGGTCGGCTCGTCGCAGACGATGAACTCCGCATCGGAGGCAATCGCACGGGCAATGGCGATGCGCTGGCGCTGACCGCCTGAGAATTCGTGCGGGTACTTCTTGCCGTCCGCCGGATGCAGACCGACCAGCGACAGCAACTCCCCGCCTCTGTCGGTGATATCCTTCTCGCTTTCGATCAGATGGAAGGCCCGGATCGGCTCGGCGACGATGCGATCCACCTGCCAGCGCGGATTGAGGCTGGCATAGGGATCCTGGAAGATCATCTGGATGCGGCGGCGCAGGCGCTGGCGTTCGACGGAAGCGGCGCGGCTCGACATGGAGATGCCGTCGATCGACACCTCGCCGCCCGAGGGCGGCAGAAGACCCACCACCATCCGTGCCACCGTCGATTTGCCGGAGCCGGATTCACCGACGAGTGCAAACGTCTCGCCCTTTGCGATGGTGAAGGAGACGCCGTCGACGGCCTTCAGGTACTGTTTCTCGCCTCCCTCCAGCATCCGGTTGAGCCAGGGCTTGGAGACGTCGAACACGCGGCGGAGGTCTTTGACTTCGACGTAAGTTTTCTCGGTCACGCGACGGCCTCCGACCGGACGGAAGATTGATCGTAGAGATGGCAGGCGACGCGATGCTCGCTGTGCTGGATGGGCTCCGGCCGCTCTATCCGGCAGCGGTCGAACACATAGGGGCAGCGCGGATTAAAAGCGCATCCAGGCGGGATGGCAGACAGACGCGGCATGGAGCCTGGGATCTGCACGAGGCGATCCGTATCGCTCTCGAGCGACGGAATCGCGCCCATCAGGCCCTTGGCATAGGGATGCAACGGATTCTGCACCACCTCACGCACCGGCCCGATCTCCGCAATGCGGCCGGCATACATGACGGCCACACGATCCGCGGTTTCCGCAATCACGCCCATATCGTGCGTGACCAGCATGATGGCTGTTCCGTGTTCGCGTCCGAGCCGCTTCAGGAGCGCGATGATCTGCGCCTGCACCGACACATCGAGAGCGGTCGTCGGCTCGTCGGCAATGATGAGTTCGGGCTCAGCGCACAATGCGAGCGCGATCACGACGCGCTGGCGCATGCCGCCGGAGAACTCGTGCGGATAGCTGTCGATCCGCTTATCCGGCGCCGGAATGCCGACTTCCGCCAGAAGATCGATGGCGCGTTTCCTCGCCGCCGAGGCATTAAGGTTCGTGTGCGTGCGGATGGTCTCGATCAGCTGCTCGCTGACCCGGTAGAGCGGGTTGAGGCTGGTGAGCGGGTCCTGGAAGATCATGCCGATGCGCTTGCCGCGCACCTTGCGCATCTCTTCCGGCGGCAGGTTGTCGATCCGCATGCCGGAAAGCCGGATCTCGCCGCCAGCGATGCGCCCTGGCGGATCGATGAGGCCGATGACGGCAGATCCAGTCACCGATTTGCCGGCGCCGGATTCACCAACGACGCCGAGCACCTCGCCCTTGCCGATGTCGAAGGAAATGCCGTCGATGGCGTTAAGAATGCCTCGGCGGGTGACGAACTCGACGCGCAGATCGCGGACGGAGAGGACCGGTTGAACCATGGATGTTCCCTCTCTCATCGCAGCTTCGGATTGAGTGCATCGCGCAGCCAATCGCCCAGGAGGTTGATGGCAAGCACGAGAAGCGCCAGGGCGATGCCGGGGAAGGCCACGATCCACCACTCGCCGGAGAACAGGTAGTTGTTGCCGATGCGGATCAGCGTGCCGAGCGAGGGCATCGTCTCAGGCATTCCGGTGCCGAGGAAGGACAGGGTCGCCTCGGTGATGATCGCAAGCGCGAGGTTGATGGTGGCGATGACCAGCACCGGACCCAGCACATTGGGCAGGACGTGCCGGAACATGATGACAGGCGCCGGCAGGCCGATGAGCCGGGCGGCAGCGATGTAGTCCTTGTTCTTCTCCACCATCACCGAGCCGCGCACGGTGCGGGCATATTGCACCCAGAAGCTCAGGCCGATGGAGAAGACCAGCACCGAGAGCGTCGTCACGCCGTCGAGCTGACCGCCGAGCACCGACTTCACCACGCCATCGACCAGAAGAGCGATGAGGATCGCCGGGAAGGTCAGCTGCACATCGGCGATGCGCATGATAACCGCATCCGTGGTACCGCCCACATACCCGGCGATTAGGCCGAGCGCAATGCCGAGCGTCGCCGAGAAAGCGACGCCGAGGAAGCCGACGGCGAGCGAGATCCGCAGACCGTAGAGAATGGCCGAGAAGATGTCGCGGCCCTGCTCGTCCGTGCCGAGCATGAAGGGCATCTGTCCTTCCGCGCTCCAGATCGGTGGGAGACGGCTGTTCATCAGCTCGAGCTGTGCTGGATCGAAGGGATCCTGCGGCGACAGAAGGCCGGCGAGGACGGCCGACGCCATGAACAGAACCGTCACGAAGGCGGCTGCCATCGTCAGCTTGGAACGCTTGAAGCTCGCCCAGATATCGCTGTCGAAAAAACGGCCGATCCAGGTCGTCCGTTGGGACTGAGGCGCGGGCGCCGCTTGAATTGCTTCAGCCATGGTCGCCTCCTCAGGCCGGCTGCCGGATCGTGGTCCTCAGGCGAGGATCGACGATGGTGTAGAGGATGTCGACGGCGAGGTTGATCGCCACGAAGATCAGCGCCACCAGCATGAGGTAGGCGGCCATGATCGGGATATCGACGTTCTGCACGGCCTGAACGAAGAGCAGGCCCATGCCTGGCCACTGGAACACGGTCTCCGTGATGATCGCGAACGCGATCACCGAGCCGAATTGCAGGCCAACGATGGTGATGACCGGCACCAGCGTGTTCTTGAGCGCGTGTCCGAAATGAATGGCGCGGGTGGTAAGCCCCCTCGCCCGTGCGAACTTGATGTAGTCGGTGCGAAGCACCTCCAGCATCTCGGCCCGGACGATGCGCATGATCAGCGTCATCTGGAACAGGCCCAGCGTAATGGAGGGCATGATCAGCGCCTTCAGGCCCGACAGGGTGAGAAGACCGGTCGTCCACCAGCCGAGACGGACGGTGTCGCCGCGCCCGAAAGACGGCAGCCATCCGAGGGTCACGGAGAAGAGATAGATCAGCAGAATGCCGATCAGGAAGGTCGGGAGCGAGATGCCGATCAGCGAAATGGTCTGGAACACCTTCGCCAGGAAGCTGTCTCGTTTCAGTCCCGAATAGACGCCCATCAGTACGCCGAAACCGGTGGCGAACAACGTGGCGCACAGGGCCAGCTCCAGAGTTGCCGGCATGCGCTCGGCCAGGAGATCCGAGACCGGCTGCCGGAACTGATAGGACACGCCAAAATTGCCCTGGGCCGCGCTGGTGAGATAGCGCAGGAACTGCACCGGCACCGGATCGTCGAGCCCGAGAGAGCGGCGGACCTGCTCCCGTTCCGCGGCGGGGGTATCGAGGGAGACGATCTGGTTCACCGGATCGCCGGCAAAGCGAAACATCGCGAACGAAATAATTCCGACGGCCAGAAGAACGCCGATGGCCTGGAGGGCACGCCGGATGATGAAAGCGAACATGTACAATCTCTTGATCGCTGCGTCCCGGACAAAACTTCTGCCCGGAACCTTCGAAAGAATCGTCCCGGACAGCTCATCGCTGTCCGGGACGAGCGATCAGACGCGGACTATTCCTTCTTCTGCGCCCAGTAGAACAGCACCTGATTGTCGGCGCGCTGGACCATCGTCACCTTGTTCGACACACCCCAGGCGAGAGCCTGCTGATGCAGCGGGATATAGCCGTATTCGTCGAAGGTGATCTGGAAGGCCTGCTTGATCATCTGGTCGCGCTTCTCCTTGTTGCTTTCGACCAGGATCTTGTCGGTCAACTCGTCATGCTGCTTGTTGCAGAAGTTGCCGAGGTTGGACTCGCCCCGCGAGGAATTCGGATCGTTGCGGCAGCCCTCGATGTCGAACAGCACGTTGTGGCTGTCGAAGGTGCCCGGCGTCCAGCCCAGCAGGTAGAACGAGGTGTTGTAATTGCCCGACTTCAGCACCTTGCCGAAATACTGCGCCTTCGGCTGGGCCATCAGGTTCACCTTGACACCGGCACGGGCCAACATGCCGACCACGGCCTGGCAGATCGCCTCGTCATTGACGTAGCGATCGTTCGGGCAGTCCATGCCGACCTCGAAGCCGTTCGGGTAACCGGCATCGGCCAGGAGCTTCTTGGCGCCCTCGACGTCGTATTTCGGACGCACGAAATCCTTCGAGTGAGTGAAGAGCTGCGGTGCGATCATGAGCGCGGACGGCGTCGACATGCCGCGCATGACGCGGGACTTGATCGTCTCGATATCGATGGCCTTGTAGAAGGCCTCGCGCACGCGCTTGTCCTTGAACGGGTTCTTACCCTTCACGTTCGAGAAGAGAAGCTCGTCGCGGGTCTGGTCGAAGCCGAGGAAGATGGTGCGGAGTTCTGGACCTGCCTGCACCTTCGCGTTCGCAGTGCCGTTAACGCGCTGCACGTCCTGCAACGGAACCGGTTCGATCACGTCCACCTCGCCCGAGAGCAGCGCAGCGACGCGAGTGGCATCGGATGCGATCGGCGTGAACACGATCTCGTCGAGATTGTGCTCGACCTTGCCCCACCAATCCTTGTTCGGCTTGAAGACAGTCTTCACGCCGGGCTGGTGGCTTTCGATCTTGAACGGACCGGTACCGTTGGCGTTCAGAGAGGCATAGCTCGGCGTCGTTGCCGCGGCCGGCGTCGGCGCAACGCTGTTGTTCGCCTCCGACCACTCCTTGTCCATGATGTACCAGGTATCCCACTGGGCATTCATGATCGGGTTCGGCGACTTCAGCTTCACGTCGACCGTGAAATCGTCGACCTTCACCCATTCCGAGCCGCTGGGAACGCGGGTCTGGAAGTTCGAGCCCTGTGCGCGCACGCGGCTCGCCGAGAAGATCACGTCGTCGGCATTGAAGGGATTGCCGTTGTGGAACTTCACGTTCTTGCGCAAGAACAGACGCCACGTCATGCCGTCTTCGCTGATCTCCCAGCGCTCAGCCAGGCCCGGCTCGATCGCCAGATCCTTGCCGCGCTTCGTCAGGCCCTCATAGACATGCCCGTGATGCGCGATGGTGGTGGTCTCGTTGAGGGTATAGGGATCGAGCGACTTCAGGTCGCCCTGGTTGGCATACCGCAAGGTCACGGCCATCGCCGGGACGGCTACGCCGACCATGAGGGCCGCAATGGTGCCCACGAGAAACTTCGAACGGATCGTCATCTTGTGTCTTTCTCCTCTGGAGGTCCCGCGTCTTTGCGCGATGTTCTTCTTGTCGGAAGACCGGAATGAACCGTTGTTTCTTCCGCCGGGCATGAAGTTAGGCAGGAAAGTGGCCGATGGTCTAGCCCCGACTTGGACCATCTTGCTCAGCAATTAGGCACAGAGATCCTCAATCAGACGGCGCAGCACCGCCTCGCCGGCCTCGAACTCGCTAACCTCGATGTATTCGTCCGGCTGGTGGGCCTGGGCGATGTCGCCGGGACCGCAGACCACAGTCGACCAGCCGACCCGCTGGAACAGACCCGCTTCCGTCCCGTAGGACACCACATGGGTGCCATTGTCGCCGGTGATGCGGCGCATCAGGCGCTCGGCCGCCCCGTCCGTCTCCGGCCTGAGGCCCGGCACCTCGGCGATGAGTTCGACGGCGACGCCCGTCTCGGGAGCGATAGCCTTCATCCGGGGCTCGACGACCTCGCGGATATAGGCCTCGTAGCGGGCGAGATAGTCCATCGGGCTCTCGGTCGGGATCGCCCGGATGTCGGTGAAGAACCAGGCGGAGGACGAGACCACATTGGCGGCATTGCCGCCGGCCATCATGCCGCAATGCAGCGTCGTGTAGGGCGGCTCGAACGGATTCTGCGGATCGACCCGTTTCCGATTTTCCTCCATGACGTCCTCCTGCCAGGCGATCAGCCGCGCCGCGTTCATGACGGCGCTCACGCCCTGGTCGATCCGGCTGGAATGGACGGCATATCCCGTCACGTGGGTGCGCAGCTGCACGGACGCCTTGTGCCCCGTCACCACCGCATGACGGGTGGGCTCGCCGACGATCACGGCGGAAGGCGCCGGAATGGACTTTGCCATCGCCTCCACCAGGAACGGCGCGCCACGGCAGGCGATCTCCTCGTCATAGGAAAGGGCGATATGAATCGGCCGCTTGAGCGGTGCACGCACCATCTCGGGTACCAGCGCCAGAACGAGCGCATCAAAGCCCTTCATGTCGGTCGTGCCGCGACCGTAGAGGCGGCCGTTTTTCTCCGTGAGCGTCCAGGGATCCATGGACCAATTCTGGCCCTCCACCGGCACCACATCCGTATGGCCAGACAGAACGACTCCGCCTTCGACCCGCGGCCCGATGGTGGCGTAGAGATTGGCCTTGTCTCCTTCCGGGCTCATGACGAGATGGCTTTCGACGCCATGGCTGTTCAGCCAGTCGCGGCAGAAACCAATGATATCGAGATTGCTGCTTGTTGAAACGCTCGGGAAAGCAATCAGGCGCGCGAGCATCTCGCGAGGGGACAGCGACATCGTACACAGCTCCTCAATACAAGCGCCAAGCATCCGATCCTGTTGAGCCTGCGGTCAAGCTGGATTTATCGGCGCTTATTTCGTCCCACGCCCGTTGACTCGGCAACGGCGGCGCTCGCATGATCGGGCCGCCCGCCATGACCCGTTCAGCAATTCAAACCTCAGACGCCGCCCCGCCTGCGGGCCCATACTCCCAGGCCATCCGCGCCGGAGACCTGCTGTTCGTCTCGGGCCAATTGCCTCTCGATCCGAGGGGCAGCCTGGTGGGGCCCGGCGATATCAAAGCTCAGACCAAGCAGGTCTTCGACAACATTGCCGCCATTCTTCGCGAAGCCGGATCGTCCCTGGAGCAAGTGGTCAAGACCACGGTTTTCCTGACGAGCCTCGACGACTTTTCCAGCATGAACGAAGTTTACGCCTCCGTTTTCAAATCACCCTACCCTGCGCGCTCGACCATCGAGATCGGCCGGCTTCCCGGCGGGATGCTCCTCGAAGTCGAATGTATCGCCCTTGTTGAACGGACACCTTCATGACCGCCTTTGACGTAACGCTCGCTGACATCGAAGCTGCCCGCAGCCGCATCGCCGGGCGTGTCAGACGCACTCCTGCCTATGAGAGCGCTGACGTGTCAGCGCGGCTTGGACGGCGTACCGCGTTGAAGATGGAGGCACTGCAGCTGGCAGGCTCCTTCAAGGTCAGGGGCGTTTTCAACAAGGTTCTGACCCTGAGCGAGGACGAGCGCAGGCGCGGTCTCGTCACGGTCTCGGGCGGGAACCACGCCATTGCCGTCGCGAGGGTTGCGGGAACGCTCGGCCTCGATGCCCTCGTTCTGATGCCCAAGACAGCGGCCCAGTTCAACATCGACCTGACCGAGAAATTCGGCGCCCGCGTCGAGCTTTGCGACGATGCAGCGGAAGCCTTCGCCAAGGCCGAGGATTACCAGCGTCAGGGCCGGCTCTTCGTGCATCCCTATGACGATCCCGCCATCATCGCGGGCCACGGCACGCTCGGCCTCGAATTCATCGAGGGCATACCCGACCTCACTCACGTGTTCGTCTCGATTGGCGGTGGCGGCTTCATGTCCGGCGTGGCGGCAGCCCTCAAGGCAAAGCGGCCATCGCTCACCGTCTACGGCGTGGAGCCCACAGGCGCACAGACCATGACGGAGGCACTTAAGGCGGAGGAGCCGGTGACGATCCGTCCGACCTCCATCGCACGAACCCTTGCGGCTCCCTTCGCCACCCACAGAACCCTTGCGGCTGCGAAGCTCTTTCTCAAAGAGATCCTGCTCGTAGAAGACGAGCCGGTCATCGCCGATGTAAGCTGGCTCCTCCAGACGGAAAAGCTGCTCTGCGAGCCTGCCGCCGCCTGTGTCCTGACCGCAGCCGAGGCGATCATTCCGACGCTGCCGGACGACAGCGTGATCGGCCTCGTGCTCTGTGGCTCCAACCTGTCTTTGGACGATCTCGACGCCTGGCGCCGGCAAGCGAGCGTATCGTAGCTTGCAGACCCACAGTTCTGGGATAGCGGGCCAGTGTCAGCCCCACGATTCCGGACAACAAAAAACCGGCCTCTCGGCCGGCTGCGGGAGCCTTGGCGGCTCAAGACATTCAATGGTCGGAGCGAGAGGATTTGAACCTCCGACCCCTAGTCCCCCAGACTAGTGCGCTAACCGGGCTGCGCTACGCTCCGACGCCTTGAACGGCCTGTGTCAATTAGCTCCGGCGTCCCCGGTTCGCAACCCCTGAAATGCACTTTCGCAGGGAAACCGCTCGAAACGCCGCCCCGGAAGACGCAATTTGACGTCCAGATAAAATACCCGCCCCAGTCGAGGCTGGGGCGGGTAAGGTCTCAGGAGCAATCCTTGGAGGGATCATTCCCAAACCCAATCCAAGCCGGAATGTTTCATCGCGCAAGGTGCGACGTTCCAACTCATGGTTGGAACGAGCGCCAGGGCCTTCGGTGCCGACACATGATGATGAAGGGGGGATGGTGGGCGGTGAGGGACTCGAACCCCCGACCTGCGGTGTGTAAAACCGAAGCTCTACCAACTGAGCTAACCGCCCGATGGGCCTGACATAAAAAGAGAAGGCCAACAACGCAAGCGTCGTCGGCCTTCTTTACGAACGAACATCGCTCAAAAAGCGATTACTTCGCGTTGACGGCGTCCTTCAGGCCCGCGCCGGCGCGGAACTTCGGGGTCTTCGAGGCCGGAACCTTGACCTTCTCACCGGTGCGCGGGTTGCGCGCCTCGCCGGCAGCGCGGTTGGTCACAACGAACGTGCCGAAACCGACGATCTTCACCTCATCACCCTTCTTCAGAGCGCCGGTGATCGCCTCGATGGCGGCGTCGATCGCGTCACCAGCCTGGCCACGCGAAAGGCCCACCTTATCGGCGACGGCCGCAACGAGCTCGCCTTTATTCATAGTCATATCCTCCAGTGATCACGGCGGTCGCAAAGGAAATGGTCCACCGTTTCAGGGACAACCCGTTTGGCGCAAAGCTTGTCCTTACGCAAGCCCCGAAGTGGCTGAAATCAGCCGTTTTTTTGCACTTTTCATCAAAAAAGAGGCCCCTGGACAGGAGTCCAGGGGCCTTTCTCGTAACGTAAGGAGCTCGGCTTTAGTGAGCGATCACCCCAGCCGAGTCGTCTTCGACGCCCGGCTTGTGACTCTTGAGCTCCGACGCCTCATCCCACTCGATCCGCTCCGGCATGCGCACGAGAGCATGCTGGAGAACCTGATCCATCATGGAGACCGGCACGATTTCCAGGCCGTTCTTCACGCTGGCCGGGATGTCGGCCAGATCCTTGGCATTCTCTTCCGGAATCAGCACCTTCTTGATGCCACCACGCAGAGCCGCCAGGAGCTTCTCCTTCAGACCACCAATGGGAAGCACCCTGCCCCGCAGCGTCACCTCGCCCGTCATGGCGATATCGCGGCGAACCGGGATACCCGTGATGACGGAGACGATGGCGGTCGCCATGGCGATACCGGCCGACGGACCGTCCTTGGGCGTCGCACCTTCCGGCACGTGCACGTGGATGTCGCGGCGGTCGAACATGGGCGGCTCGACGCCGAAATCGAGAGCGCGGGAGCGGACGTAGGACGCCGCAGCCGAGATCGATTCCTTCATGACGTCACGCAGGTTACCCGTGACGGTCATCTTGCCCTTGCCCGGCATCATGATGCCTTCGATGGTGAGCAGCTCGCCACCGACCTCGGTCCAGGCCAGACCCGTGACCGCGCCGACCATATCCTCCGTCTCGGCCTCGCCGTAGCGATAGCGCGGCGGTCCGAGGAACTCGGGCAGGTTGTCGGTCGTCACCTCGACCGTCTTGACCTTGGAGATCAGGATCTCCTTCACGGCCTTGCGGATGAGGTTGGCGATCTCTCGCTCCAGGTTACGCACGCCCGCCTCGCGGGTGTAGCGGCGGATCAGCATGAGCAGAGCCTCATCGCCGATCTTCCATTCCTTCTCCTGCAGTCCGTGCTTCTGCATGGACGACGGGATCAGGTGGGTGCGGGCGATCTCCGCCTTCTCTTCCTCAGTGTAACCCGCAATGCGGATCACTTCCATGCGGTCGAGGAGCGGACCCGGGATGTTGAGCGTGTTCGCCGTCGTCACGAACATCACGTTGGAGAGGTCGTAATCGACTTCCAGGTAATGGTCGTTGAACGTGTTGTTCTGCTCAGGGTCGAGAACCTCGAGCAAAGCCGCCGACGGGTCGCCGCGGAAGTCCATGCCCATCTTGTCGATCTCGTCGAGCAGGATGAGCGGGTTGGACGTCTTGGCCTTGCGCATCGACTGGATGATCTTGCCGGGCATCGAGCCGATATAGGTCCGACGGTGACCGCGGATCTCCGACTCGTCGCGAACGCCGCCGAGCGACATGCGCACGAACTCGCGGCCCGTGGCCTTGGCGATCGACTTGCCGAGCGAGGTCTTACCCACGCCGGGAGGACCGACAAGGCACAGGATCGGGCCCGTGAGCTTGTTGGCGCGCTGCTGCACGGCCAAGTACTCGACGATGCGTTCCTTGACCTTGTCGAGGCCATAGTGATCCGCATCGAGCAGATCCTGGGCGGCTTTGAGGTCCTTCTTCATCTTCGAGCGGCGATTCCACGGAATGCCGAGCAGCCAGTCGAGATAGTTGCGCACGACGGTTGCTTCCGCCGACATCGGCGACATCTGGCGCAGCTTCTTCAGCTCGCCGAGCGCCTTTTCGCGGGCTTCCTTCGTGAACTTGGTCTTCTCGATCTTCTCTTCGAGCTCAGCCAGCTCGTCGCGACCTTCATCGTCGCCGAGCTCCTTCTGGATCGCCTTCATCTGCTCGTTGAGGTAGTACTCGCGCTGCGTCTTTTCCATCTGACGTTTCACGCGGGTCCGGATCCGCTTCTCTACCTGGAGAACGGAAATCTCGCTTTCCATCATGCCGAGCACCTTCTCGAGGCGCTGAGCGACGGTAGGCGTTTCGAGAATCGCCTGCTTGTCGGCGATCTTGATGGCCAGATGCGAAGCGATGGTGTCGGCGAGCTTCGCAGGCTCGTCGATCTGGGTCACGGCGGTCACGACCTCCGGCGACACCTTCTTGTTCAGCTTCACGTAGTTCTCGAACTCGGACACGACGGAGCGGGCGAGCGCCTCGGCCTCCACCTGATCGCCGAGCGAATCCGGAAGCGCCTCGGCTTCGGCTTCGTAATATTCATCCGTGCGGGTATAGGCCTTCACCTGCGCCCGGCTCGCGCCTTCGACCAGCACCTTCACGGTGCCGTCGGGCAGCTTCAGCAATTGCAGGACGTTGGCCAGGGTGCCGACTTTGTAGATCGCATCCGTCGACGGATCGTCATCCGTCGCATCGATCTGGGTGGCCAGAAGAATGTGACGGTCCCCCTTGACCACTTCCTCAAGCGCGCGGATCGACTTTTCACGGCCGACGAAGAGCGGCACGATCATATGTGGAAAGACAACAATGTCGCGCAGAGGCAGAACCGCATAGGTTCCGGTCGAGCCTGGAACGACAGGCTGACGTGGCTTCGATTGTGTCATGAGACGGTATCCTTTTCACTGCGTCCGACGACCCCCTCGAATGAGCTGGATGCCAGACGAATAACCGGAATGCTCAGGCTTTTGTTATGGGCTGCATCCGGTACGCCGGGCCTTTCCCTCGATTGAGCGGACAGCCCCGGCGCAAGAGATAATGTGGCGTTGCGGGCTTAGCGTTTCAAGAAGATTGCCCGCAACGCTTCGTGTCATGGCTAAGCCCCGGTAGCCTTTTAGGCGCTGGCGCTGGCGGCCTGATCGTTGCGCTCGCCGTGGATGAAGAGCGGCTTGGCCTTGCCCTCCACCACCTCGGGCCCGATCACCACCTGCTCGACGGAATCGAGCCCCGGCAGGTCGTACATGGTCTCCAGCAGGATGCCTTCCATGATGGAGCGCAGGCCGCGGGCACCCGTCTTCCGCTCGATCGCCTTTTTGGCGATGAGGGTCAGAGCCTCGTCCTGGAACGTCAGCTGCACGTTCTCCATCTCGAAGAGGCGCTGGTACTGCTTCACCAGGGCATTCTTCGGCTCCTGCAGAATGGTCTTCAGGGCATCGACATCGAGGTCTTCCAGCGTCGCCAGAACCGGAAGACGGCCGACGAACTCGGGGATGAGGCCGAACTTCAACAGATCCTCAGGCTCGACCTCGCGGAAGATCTCGCCCGTCCGGCGATCGTCGGGCGAACTCACGCTGGCGCCGAAGCCGATGGAGGTGCCCTTGCCGCGACCGGCGATGATCCGCTCCAGACCGGCGAAGGCGCCGCCGCAGATGAACAGGATGTTCGTGGTGTCGACCTGCAGAAACTCCTGCTGCGGATGCTTGCGGCCGCCTTGCGGAGGCACGGAGGCGACGGTGCCTTCCATGATCTTCAGGAGGGCCTGCTGCACACCCTCGCCCGACACGTCGCGGGTGATGGACGGGTTGTCGGACTTGCGGGAGATCTTGTCGATCTCGTCGATATAGACGATGCCCCGCTGAGCCCTCTCCACGTTGTAGTCAGAGGCCTGGAGCAACTTGAGGATGATGTTTTCCACGTCCTCGCCGACATAGCCTGCCTCGGTCAGGGTCGTCGCGTCCGCCATGGTGAAGGGCACGTCCAGGATCCGGGCCAGGGTCTGCGCGAGCAGAGTCTTGCCCGAGCCGGTGGGACCGATCAGCAGAATGTTCGACTTGGCCAGTTCGACGTCGTTGTGCTTCGTCGCGTGGGCGAGACGCTTGTAATGGTTGTGGACCGCCACCGAGAGCACCTTCTTGGCGTGCTCCTGGCCGATCACGTAGTCATCCAGAACGCGGCTGATTTCCTTCGGGGTCGGCACCCCGTCGCGGGACTTCACGAGAGACGATTTCGACTCCTCGCGGATGATGTCCATGCACAGCTCGACGCATTCATCGCAGATGAAAACCGTCGGGCCAGCGATCAGCTTGCGAACCTCGTGCTGGCTCTTGCCGCAGAAGGAGCAGTACAGCGTACTCTTGGAGTCGTTGCCGCCAGCCTTGGTCATTATCACATCTCCAATCCGTGCCGGGACGACCCCAGCCGACCCAACACACCTAAGTTATAGGCGACGGAACTAATAAAATGTTCCGTCGCTAAGAATTGAACGCCCAAATCGCCGTGTCTCCCGAATCCCCATGCAATCACGCGGAAGCCGCCTGATCAATAGAAACGGGGTTACTCGGCAAAAAGACGCACCTGGGGGAATTTTGTCCCCAGGTTTTAAGGGTTAAGCCGGGGTGGCGGCTGGCTCGGGACGCTTCTCGATCACCTGGTCGATCAGACCGAATTCCAGGGCCGCCTGGGCGGTCATGAAATTGTCGCGCTCCAAGGCCCGCTCGATCTCTTCGTAGCTGCGGCCGGTATGGCCGACATAGATCTCGTTCAGACGGCGCTTGAGAGCCTCGCTCTCGCGGGCATGGATCATGATGTCCGTGACCTGACCCTGGTAGCCGCCGGACGGCTGGTGGACCATGATGCGGGCATTCGGGAGGGCAAAGCGCATGCCCTTCTCGCCGGCAGTCAGCAGGAGGGAGCCCATGGAGGCTGCCTGGCCGACGCAGAGGGTCGAGACGGGGCAGCGGATGAACTGCATGGTGTCGTAGATCGACAGGCCCGAGGTCACGACGCCGCCGGGCGAGTTGATATAGAAGGAGATTTCCTTCTTGGGGTTCTCGGCCTCGAGGAACAGAAGCTGTGCCACGATCAGCGAGGCTGAGTAATCTTCAACGGGGCCCGTGAGGAAGATAATCCGTTCGCGCAGGAGGCGCGAATAGATGTCGAATGCGCGCTCGCCGCGGTTCGACTGCTCAACCACCATCGGGACGAGCGTATTGTTAAAGAGCGCTACCGGATCTCTCATTGTCTCACTGCTCCAATTCGGCCGCGCAGATTCGCGGCCGTGCATTTCATGCAAGCAACGAGACGCTTAAAGGAGCGTTACTCGCCCTTGCCGGCTTTCTCTTCGCCGTCGTCCTCATCGCTGAACAGCGCATCCTTGGAGACGGTTTCCTCGTCCACCTTCACCTGGGACAGGATCTGGTCGACGACCTTCTCCTCGAACAGAGGAGCCCGGATTTCAGCGAGGGCCTGCGGGTTCTTCTGGTAGAACTCCCAAACCTGCCGCTCCTGGCCGGGATACTGGCGGACCCGCTCGATGAGGGCCTGAGTCACCTCGTCGTCGGAAATCTTGATATCGGACTTCTCACCGATCTGTGCAAGGACCAAACCGAGACGCACGCGACGCTCGGCGATCTTGCGGTACTCGGCCTTGGCCTCGTCTTCCGTGGTGCTCTCGTCCTCGAAGGTGCGGTTGTTCGACTTCATGTCGCCGACGACCTGCGACCACACGGCTGTGAACTCCTGCTCGACCAGGGTCGGCGGCAGCTCGAAGCTGTACTTGGCGTCGAGGGAATCAAGCAGATCCTTCTTCACCTTGCGGCGAGACTGGGCATCGAAGTCGCGCTTGATGGCATCGCGGATCGCGTCCTTGAGCTTGTCCAGGGATTCCATGCCGAAACCCTTGGCCATCTCGTCGTCGATCTTCAGCTCGCCCGGAGCCTCGACTTCCTTCACGGTCACGTCGAACTCGGCGTCCTTGCCGGCCAGGTGTTCCGCCATGTAATTCGCCGGGAAGGTGACCTTCACGAGCTTGGTGTCGCCGGCCTTGAGACCGGCGAGTTGATCCTCGAAGCCGGGGATGAAGGTGTTCGAGCCGAGCTCGACCCGGATGTCCTCACCCTTGCCGCCCTCGAACTCCTTGCCGTCGATGCGGCCGACGAAGTTCACGACGACCCGATCACCGTCGACTGCAGCGCCTTCCTTCGTGTCGAAGGAGCGATTCTGCTTGGCCATGCGCTCGAGCGATTCGTTGATCTCGGCATCGGTGACCTCGGCCACCGGCTTCTTGACCGTCACGTCGGACAGGTCGGCAAGCTCGAACACCGGCAGAACCTCGAGAGCGACGGTGTAGGCCAAGTCGCCCTTGGCCTCCATAGCCTTCTCGACCTCTTCCTGGCTCTCGGGGAACTGGATTCTCGGCTCGTTGGCGAGCTTCAGATTGTTGTCCTCAACGATCTTGCGGTTGGCCTCGTTGACGGCATTCTGCAGCACGTCCGCCATGACCGAGCGACCATAGACCTTGCGCAGATGACCCACCGGCACCTTGCCGGGACGGAACCCCTTGATCTGCACGCGATCCTTGAGGGTCGACAATTCGCTGTTCAGGCGCTCTTCCAACTCGGTGGCCGGGAGCACGACCTTGAACTCTCGCTTCAAGCCTTGGGACAGTGTTTCCGTCACCTGCATGGTTCTATTCGCCTTCATTCACTCGAAAAATTTCTGTCAGGCTCCGGCCGATGCGGCGTCACGCCGTCAACCAGGCCACTCGGAGCCTCCGGATAACCAACCCTGACGGGATTGGTGCGGGCGGAGGGACTCGAACCCCCACAACTTTCGTCGCTGGAACCTAAATCCAGTGCGTCTACCAATTCCGCCACGCCCGCGCGGGAGCGGCGCGCGAGACGCACCCCTCTTCCGGGACGCGGCTCTATAGCACGGTTAAAAGACAGTGCATCAAAAAAGTTCATGTGCGTCCAAAAGGCAACCAAACTTGGCCGTTCACGTTCAAAGCTGTACCCATGCCGACTATTCGCAAGCCTCGAGACGAGCCTGCCTTCATGATCACCCGTCGCGCCATCACCGCCGGTCTCGCCACGACCCTGATCCCCCTCTCCCGGCACGCGCATGGCCAGAACGCGGACGGCGCCGAACAGGTCCTGACGGCAAAGTCTAGCCCGATGAAATTCCGTCCCGATGCCTCCGCCGAGGCCGATATCTGGACCTTCAACGGAGTCTTAAACCCTGCTCTGCACATCAAGCACGGGAAGGAACTCAGCCTGAAGCTGCAGAACGAGACCGCCCTGCCCCTCTCACTTCACTTCCACGGCGTCCGGGGCCCGAACGCCATGGATGGCGTCGGCGGCCTGACTCAGGAGCCTGTAGCCCCCGGGAAGAGCCACGAATATCGCTTCACCCCGCCCGATGCCGGCACCTTCCTGGTCCGCCCCTGTGTTCTCGATGGCAGCGCCGAGCCCACGGAACGCGGTCTTTCGGGCCTCCTGATCGTGGAGGAGCCCAACCCGCCCCAGGCAGATCGGGACATCGCGCTGCTCGTCGATGACTGGCGCCTGGACGGCGACGGCTCGATGGCCCCTTTCGACAAGCCTGCGGGAACCACCCCTGCCGGACGGCTCGGAAGCTGGCTCACTGTCAACGGCAAGGCGACGCCCGAGCGGATTGAGGCGCCTCCCGGCGGCCGCCTACGCCTGCGGCTTGCCAATACCTGCAACGCCCGGACCATGCGCCTGCGTTTCGATGGCGTGAGAGCCTATGTCATCGCCATCGACAGCCAGCCGACCAGCATCTTCGAGCCCCTCAAAGCCTCCCTGCCCTTCGGGCCTGGCACCCGCTACGATCTGCTGGTCGATCTCGCGCCGGAAGCGGGCGTAACCGGCACCGTCATGGCCCTGATCGGCGACGGAATGCCTCTCGTCGAGATCGTGACCACTGGGGACAAGCGACCCGACCTGCCGGTGTTCGTCCCGCTCCCGCCCAACCCGAAGCTGCCGGAGGCCATCAAGCTCCAGAACGCCACCCGCAAGGATGTGGTGATCAAAGGTGATCCGAAGGTTCCCAACGCGCCCTGGACCATCAACGGAGCGGCGGGACGCTCTTCGGGTGCCCCCCTGATCAAGGTCAGGCGTGGGAACCCGGTGGTGCTGGCGCTCACGAACCAGACCGCCTTCGTCCAGCCCATGCACCTGCACGGCCACTCATTCCGTCTGCTGCATGCGCTCGACGACGGCTGGGAGCCCTATTGGCTGGACACTGTGCAAGTGCCTGAGAACAAGACGGTCCGGATCGCCTTCGTGGCCGACAACCCCGGCAAATGGCTTCTCGCCTCCACCGTCATGGAGCGGTTCGATGCGGGCCTGTGGACCTGGATCGAGGTTACTTGAGGAGCGTGCGCAGGACGCTCGGAACAAGATCCGCCAGATCCTCCGAGATCAGCCCCGGCCCGAAGCTCGCGCCGGCCTCGGCGTGGATCCAGGCCCCCGCGCAGGCTGCCTCAAAAGCCGGCGCATTCTGGGCCATCAGCCCTGCGATGAGGCCGCAAAGCGTATCGCCCGAACCGGCCGTCGCGAGATAGGGCGTGCCGTTCTCGCTGATAGCCGCTCGGCCATCGGGAGCGGCAATCACAGTATCGCTCCCCTTCAGCAGCACGACCGCCCCAGTGTAAGCAGCAGCGCGCCGGGCGCGCTCGATTTTCGATTCCGGATCAAGGATATCCGGGTGACCTTTGAACAAACGGCTGAACTCGCCGCCATGGGGTGTGAGCACCGTCGGAGCATGGCGAAATACTCCATGCAGCTCCGACACCAGCCCCTCGAAGGACGTCAGTGCATCGGCATCCAGGACGAGACTTCGTCTTGTCTGGACGGCAACAGCGACCATGGCACGGGTGCCAGCATGGACGCCTAAGGCCGGCCCAAGGACGAGAGCATTGAGACGCGGATCCTGCAGAATATTATGCAGTCCCTCGGGTCCGTCGCAGCCTTTCAGCATGATGGCGGTGAGATGGGCGGAATTGACCCCGATCGCCTCCGGCGGAGAGGCCACCGTGACAAGGCCGGAGCCAATTCTGAGCGCCGCCCGAGCCGCCAGCCGCGCCGCGCCTGTGCGGGTGGCGCCTCCCGAGACGACGAGCGTGTGCCCCCGCTCATATTTGTGAGAAGAAAGCCCGGGTTTCGGCAAAGCGTGCAGCCACAGAGCCGGATTGTTGGCGAAGAGTTCCCCGCCCTTGGCCTCGAGAATCTCTCGTCCAATTCCGATATCGGCCACCGCGACAGGCCCGCTGAAGGCCCGCCCCGGCATCAGGAGATGGCAGGGCTTTCGGGCCGCAAAGGTCACCGTGCGAGCGGCCTTGACCGCAATGCCGCGTACCCCACCGGTATCGCCGTCGATGCCGGAGGGAAGATCGACCGCCAGGATTGGCTTGCCCGAACCGTTCATCCGATCGACCACATGACGTGCCGCACCATCGAGATCGCGGGACAGGCCAGTGCCGAAGAGAGCATCGACGATGAGATCCGCCTCATGGAAGGGCGCGGTCTCGGCTGCACCGACCTCTCCCTTCCAACCCCGCGCTGCGTCCGCCGCATCGCCCGTCAGCCGGTTGAGATCTCCCAGGAGGCTAAGGCTCACCCGATAGCCTCGCTCGACCAGAAGAGCAGCCGCAATGAAGCCGTCGCCTCCATTCTGGCCAGGACCTGCCACGATGACGATCCTGCCGCCTTTGGAGACTAATTTTTCGGCAGAATCGGCGACAGCGCGCCCCGCCCGCCTCATGAGTTCGATGCCCGGAATGCCCTTTGCGATGGCATCCAGGTCAGCCTGCTTCATTTCGGAGGGTGTCAGGACGAGTTCAGGGGCTGGCATGGGGGCAAAATGGACTCGTTTTTGGGGATTTGGCGAGCTTTTCCGCAACTGCACAAACTTTGATCATAATATGCTTAACAACTCGGCAAAATGGCCCGCTTTGAATCGATGATCGCATGGAAGGCACCTCTTGCTGGTGCTAAAAGCGGCAAAACCTCGAACGAAAACGGTAGACCGGGATGAAGAAGATCGAAGCCATCATCAAGCCCTTCAAGCTCGATGAAGTCAAAGAAGCTCTCCAGGAAGTAGGCCTTCAAGGCATTACCGTCATCGAGGCCAAGGGTTTCGGCCGCCAGAAAGGCCATACCGAGCTTTATCGCGGCGCGGAATACGTCGTCGACTTCCTGCCGAAGGTGAAGCTCGAAATCGTCCTGAACGACGACATGGCCGAGAGCGCCATCGAGGCCATCCGCAAGGCCGCGCAGACCGGCCGCATCGGCGACGGCAAGATTTTCGTTTCGACGGTCGAAGAGGCCGTTCGTATCCGCACGGGCGAGACCGGATCCGACGCGATCTAAGCTCGCTTTCCAAAGCCAAGGCCGTCGGCCGAGGATAATCTTAAAAGGGCAGAAGAGGACCAGACGATCATGCAGACCGCCAAGGATGTGCTCAAGGCGATCAAAGATAACGACGTCCAATACGTCGACTTCCGTTTCACCGACCCGCGCGGCAAGTGGCAGCATGTGACCTTCGACGTCTCGATGGTCGACGAAGACATGTTCGCCGACGGTGTCATGTTCGACGGCTCGTCCATCGCCGGCTGGAAGGCGATCAACGAATCCGACATGACCCTCATGCCCGATCCGACGACCGCCCAGATGGACCCGTTCTTCTCGGCGTCCACCCTGACGATCAACTGCGACATTCTCGAGCCGGCGACCGGCGAGCCCTACAACCGCGATCCGCGCGGCATCGCCAAGAAGGCCGAGGCCTATCTGCAGTCCACCGGCATTGCCGACACGGTCTATGTCGGCCCCGAGGCCGAGTTCTTCGTGTTCGACGACGTGAAGTTCATGGCCGATCCCTACAACACCGGTTTCAAGCTCGACTCGTCCGAGCTGCCGATCAACGGCGACACGCCTTACGAGGGCGGCAACCTCGGTCACCGCATCCCGACCAAGGGCGGCTACTTCCCGGTTCCGCCGCTGGATTCCGCTCAGGACATGCGTGGCGAGATGCTGGCTGCCATGAAGGCCATGGGCGTGACGGTCGAGAAGCACCACCACGAGGTGGCCTCGGCCCAGCACGAGCTCGGCACGAAGTTCAACACGCTGGTTCGCACCGCCGACGAGATGCAGATCTACAAGTACTGCATCCACAACGTCGCCCAGTCCTACGGCAAGACGGCGACCTTCATGCCGAAGCCGGTCTATGGCGACAACGGCTCGGGCATGCACGTGCACCAGTCCCTGTGGAAGGGTGGCAAGCCGCTCTTCGCCGGCAACAAGTATGCCGACCTGTCCCAGGAATGCCTGTGGTACATCGGCGGCATCATCAAGCACGCCAAGGCGCTCAACGCCTTCACAAACCCGTCGACGAACTCCTACAAGCGTCTCGTCCCGGGCTACGAAGCTCCGGTGCTGCTGGCCTACTCGGCCCGTAACCGTTCGGCTTCCTGCCGTATTCCGTGGACGACCTCGCCGAAGGCCAAGCGCGTCGAGGTTCGCTTCCCCGATCCGACCGCCAATCCGTATCTCGCCTTCGCGGCGCTGCTGATGGCCGGTCTCGACGGCATCATCAACAAGATCGATCCCGGCCAGGCGATGGACAAGGATCTCTACGATCTGCCTCCGCGCGAGCTGAAGAAGATCCCGACCGTCTGCGGCTCGCTGCGCGAAGCTCTCGCCAGCCTCGACAAGGACCGCGCATTCCTGAAGGCCGGCGGTGTCTTCAACGACGATTTCATCGACAGCTACATCGAGCTGAAGATGGCCGAGGTCGCTCGCTTCGAGATGACCCCGCACCCGGTCGAGTTCCAGATGTACTACTCCGTCTAATCGGACAGAGAATCCTCCCGGCTGCTTAGATCGCAGCCTTCCTTCGCCGGAGCCCTCGGGCTCCGGCTTTTTTATGGCCTGCATCGGGATGGGGTCCCAAAGCTTAGCCTTTCGCGTAAAGTCAGGCTGCGGATCCCACCGGAAGAACATCCGACACGCATTTGGATGGAGGCGCCGATGTATCTAGGCATGATCGTCCTGCTGATGGTCCTCCTGCCTCTGGCTTCGATCGGCATCGAATACGCAGTCGCGCCGAACGGAAATCTCATCTTCCTGATCGGAAAATGGTTCGTGTTCTGGGCCGTAGGTGTTCGGCTCATCTTGCCGGGCTGCGTCAGATCTTCGATCCAGCCTTTACCGCCGAAACGATCTTCAAGATCAAAGATCCGGACGCGCGCAAGATCGTCATGGAGCTGGGCTTCGGCAATGTGTCGATTGCGCTGCTCGCGCTTCTCTCAGTTTACCGAACCGATTGGATAACGCCGCCGGCGATCGCCGGCGCGGTTTTCTACGGCCTCGCAGGCCTGCAGCACTTACGCAACAAGGATCGGACCGGCTTGGAGACCATTGCCATGGCTTCCGACCTCTTCATTGCGGCTATCGCGATCTTTTATCTGATTGCCGCATGAGATGACTTGGCTCGATGCGAGCCTTCGGGGTCGGAGATTAAGATAGCGGGATTCTGCGCGCGGTGGGCAGGAGGCTTCCGACCAATAACTCAAATGACAGGGTTAGCTCAGTTCTGAAGAGCCGGAGCGGTTTCTTGATGCTTCTCGAACTCCCACAGATCGAGCGCCCGCAGCCGCCCATGATGCGAGGCGCCTGCGCCTCCGCAAACAAAAAGGCCCGGGGAGACCCGGGCCTTTCGATTATCGCGGGAGCGATGGATCTTAGTAGGTGCCGAAGCGGTAGTTCAGACCCGCACGGATCACGCCGAATTCGGCATCGTCGTCGAAGCCAAGGATGCTGTTGTCGTCCTGATCGAGGTTGACGTACAGGCCTTCGACCTTGGCCGACAGGTTGTTGGTGAAGGCGTACTCGAGACCACCACCGACGGTCCAGCCGGTAGCATCGTCCGCGAAGGCGAAACCACCGGTGGCGTAGATCAGGGCGCGGTCGAAGGCCACACCGGCGCGAGCGCGCACCGTGCCGAACCAGTCGCTGCGATCGAAGCCGACAACCGTGCCGTCAGCGAGGATGAGGTCATCATCACCACCGAAGTCGGCGTACTGGATGTCGCCTTCGAGACCGACCACGAACGAACCGATCTGGTAGTTGTAGCCAGCCTGAGCGCCGCCGACGAAGCCGCCTTCGTCGTCGATGTCGAAGCGGACGCCGCCGATCGTGACGCTGTCATTGGTGTTCCAGCCATAGCCGGCGTTCACACCGACATAGAAGCCGGTCCAGGTGAAGACCGGAACGGCCGCAATCACCGGAGCCGGAGCGCGGCGGGACGGAAGGTCAGCAGCCATGGCGCCAGTGGCGAGGCCGAGCAGAGCAACCGAGGAGAGGAGGATCTTTTTCATTTGTCTTGGTCCGTCTGTTAGAAGGATGTGATCCGCTTCTATCCCAGACTTGACCCAGCGTCTGTCACTTTCCTGCCACAGTTAAGGCAAGAAGCGCGGCTTTTCGCATTCGCAACCCATGATGGGCGTTTTTTACCCTCGCACAACCATACATGCCGCCCTGTTACCCTCAGCGGGAAATTCGCAATAACCCTGCCACTTCAGCAGGTTATCGGAACGATGAGGCAGACGGCCGGCATCTGATAGGGTCGGTAACCAATCATTGACCATATTCCTGAGGAGTTTCGCAAGCAGCGGACGGATCTATGGTTAATTCCGGTTCAGCCACAATTGGAGGGCCTGATTGACCCGCTCCGGCTGCTCGAGCGTCGACATGTGCCCGGCCTCGGGAATGACGACCAGGGAGGCCCATTCGATCATTTCGGCCATCTCGCGGGCGATCTCCGGCGGCGTGATGGCATCGCCCTCCCCGACCAGCACCAGGGTCGGGATCTCGATTCCCGACAGGGAAGGACGCGAGTCGGGACGCGCCATGATAGCCCGCTGCTGCCGGACATAGGCCTCAGCCCCGGTCTCCCGCATCATCCCGAACAGGATGTCCTGAAGATCCCGGTCGCCCCGATGATCGGGATGGACAAGACGCGGCCAGAGCGCGGCATGAATCTCCTCGAATCGGCCCGCTTCCGCGAGCGCGATCAGCCGCTTGCGATCCTGGCTCGCCTCCGGGGTATCGGGACGTGCGCTCGTGTCGAGCAAGGCAAGCCGTGTCACCCGTTCCGGCGCCTTCCGCATGACCTCCATGGCGATGTACCCGCCCATGGAGAGCCCTGCGAGAGCGAACCGCTCGGGCGCTTCGCGCAGGAGGCGCGTGGCGATTCCCGGGATCGAATCATCCTGGGTATGATCCATGAGAACGATGCTGCGCTCCTTGGACAGGGCGGCGATCTGGGGCTCGAAAAGCCGGGAGGTGCAGGCCAATCCGGGAATCAGAACGAGTGTTTCAGCCATCAAACTTTCCTTTGTCGCGTCTCGGCAAGTTTCCCTGGATTGACAAGCGCATAGCTTATCTTAGGGCCAGTTCCAGCATAACAAGAAAAATCTATTGTTTTCAATTAGTTATACGTCGATGGACCGACGCATCCCCTATCACCATCGGCACAAAGTTTGGCACAAGCCGTCCCTTGTCACACGTTTCTGCTAAGTAGCTGATTTTAATACTTGCCATTGGCATAGCTTATCTTATGGTCCCGCCACTCCTAAACTTGAGCAAGAGCCTCAGGTGAAACCAGTCTCGCGCTTGTTTGTTGCCGTAGAGCGCGGCCGGCACTTTTAGAGCGCGCCTAGCCCTCAACGGTAATTAGCATTCATGTCGTTCGCCGAACTCGGACTTAGCGATAAAGTTCAACAGGCCGTCGCCGCCGCCGGATATACGGAGCCGACGCCGATCCAGGCCCAGGCCATCCCCCATGTTCTCTCACGCCGCGATGTGCTGGGCATTGCCCAGACTGGCACGGGCAAGACGGCCGCCTTCACACTCCCGATGCTGACCCTGCTCGAATCCGGCCGGGCCCGGGCGCGCATGCCGCGCACGCTGATCCTCGAGCCGACCCGCGAGTTGGCGGCCCAGGTCGAGGACAACTTCGACAAATACGGCATCAATCACAAGCTTTCCGTCGCCTTGCTGATCGGCGGCGTATCCTTCGGCGATCAGGATGCCAAGATCACCCGCGGCGTCGACGTGCTGATCGCGACTCCCGGCCGCCTGCTCGATCACTTCGAGCGCGGCAAGCTCCTGCTCACCGGCGTCGAGCTGCTCGTCATCGACGAGGCCGACCGGATGCTCGATA
Organism: Microvirga sp. GN3; assembly: GCF_055792825.1. Classification (NCBI taxonomy): domain Bacteria; kingdom Pseudomonadati; phylum Pseudomonadota; class Alphaproteobacteria; order Hyphomicrobiales; family Methylobacteriaceae; genus Microvirga; species Microvirga sp. GN3. The sequence goes on along the minus strand of NZ_JBVVAK010000018.1, from coordinate 21,950 downwards.
TGGGCTTCATCCCGGATATCGAGCGCATCGTTAAGCTCGTGCCCTTCACCCGCCAGACCCTGTTCTTCTCCGCGACCATGCCTCCGGAGATCCAGCGTCTTGCCGACGCCTTCCTTCACAATCCGGTGAAGGTGGAGGTCGCTCGCGCCGCTTCGACTGCCGCGACGATCACCCAGCGCCTCGTGGCGACGGGCCGTGAGGATTACGAGCAGCGCGAGACCCTGCGGGAGCTGATCCGGAGCGCCACGGACCTGCAGAACGCCATCGTTTTCTGCAACCGCAAACGTGACGTGGCCGTCCTTCATCGTTCCCTGCAGAAGCACGGTTTCGCGGCAGTCGCTCTTCATGGCGATATGGACCAGCATGCCCGCATGGCGGCGCTCGACAGCTTCCGCAGCGGGGAGATGCCGATCCTGGTGGCCAGCGACGTGGCCGCCCGTGGCTTGGACATTCCGGCGGTAAGCCACGTGTTCAACTACGACGTCCCGCACCACGCAGAAGATTATGTCCACCGCATCGGCCGCACGGGCCGAGCGGGACGTTCGGGTCAGGCCTTTACGCTGGTGGGTCCGGGGGACGAGAAGTCCCTGGCGGCCATCGAGAAGCTGATCGGCCAGCCGGTCGAGTGGCAGGGACCGACGCTCGCCGAGCGTCCCCCCTCCGAAGGATCCTCGCGCCGCCGCGCCGGGCGAGGTGAGGAACGCTCGCGCGGCCGCAAGGTCAAGGTGCGGTCGGGGGACCGGAGCCGTGGCCGTTCCGAGGAGCCGCGGGAAGAGGCCTCAATTGGTCGTGCCGTCGAGCCTCTCCGCGAGGAGCAGCCCAGCCGCAGGCCCCGCCAAGAGCGCGGCGAGCGTTCGTCGGATCGAAACTATCAGGGCCGCTCTCGTCGTGACGACGACATGGACGAGAAGGTGATCGGTCTCGGTGATCACGTACCGGCCTTCCTCATGCGGCCGGTGGCGGCCAAGAAAGCCAAATAAGAAAGCTAAGTCAAATAAGAAAGCTAAGTAACGGGCTCGGATGCTTTCTTCCGAGCCTTCCGGTTCGGCGCGGCCTTGCCTTTACGCGTCTGAGCGGATTTCGCCCTCCGCGCCGCTGCTACGGCCATGGTGGCAAGCTCGGCCGCCTCGTCGGGATCGTCAAGGGCGGATTCCGGCATGAGCCAATAGCTCATCGTGGTCTTGCGGCCGTCGCGGGCTTCGTAGGTGAAAGGGCGTGAGCCCAAGTCACGGAAATAAGCGACACTCTCGTCATCAACCTTGAGGTAGAGTTCGCCATAGGCCACCAGGGCGAACATCAGCTCATCCTGATAGACCCCCTGCCCACCGAACATGCGCCGAATATGAACGGGCCCGAGGCTGCGGAAGATGTCGCGTAGATCCTCTGCATCCATGGCTTAGTTAGCTGATTGAAGCGCAGCAGGCGTGGCCGGCGTGATCGCGACCGACTCGCCGCAACCGCAGGCCGAGGTCTGATTGGGATTGTTGAAGACGAACTGGGACGACATCTTGGTCGTCTGGAAATCCATCTCCGTGCCGAGCAGGAACAGCACGGCCTTGGGATCGATCAGAACGGTCACGCCCTTGTCCTCGACCACCTCGTCGAGCGGGTTGACGCTTTCCGCATATTCCATGGTGTAGGACATGCCGGCGCAGCCGCCGTTCTTGACGCCGACGCGGACGCCGACGATGGGGCGGTCCGCCTTGCCGATGATATCCTTGACGCGGTTCGCTGCCGCGTCGGTCAAGGTGACGACCTTGAAGCCGGGTAAAGCCATAAGACTTCTCTCCTGACAGCCGGGTTCAAGGCCCGGGCAGAACGAGTTGGTTTTTCCATAGATAAGAGCTGAAAGGGCAAACGTCGAGACCATTCAGGGTTGCCCCAACGGCCGAGGTCGACCATATCGGGTAGACCCCATCCCCAATTCCGCCACAGCCTAAGGAGAGCAGATGCCGCATCATATGCCGCTGATATCAACCATCGTTGTCGGCCTTGTGATGGCATTTGCCCTCGGTGCTATAGCGCATCGCTTCCGTCTCTCCCCTCTGATCGGCTATCTCCTCGCTGGCGTCCTGGCCGGACCTTTCACGCCGGGATATGTGGCGGATCAGGGGCTCGCCAATCAGCTCGCCGAAATCGGCGTGATCCTGCTGATGTTCGGCGTCGGTCTTCATTTCTCGCTCAAGGATCTCCTGTCAGTCCGGGCCATCGCCATTCCCGGCGCCGTGGTCCAGATCGCAAGCGCGACAGTCCTGGGCATGGGTCTCGCCTGGCTGATGGGATGGAACCTCGGCGGCGGCCTGGTCTTCGGTCTGGCGCTCTCCGTCGCCAGTACGGTCGTGCTGCTGCGCGCGCTCCAGGAGCGACGGCTCGTCGAAACCGAGCGCGGGCATATCGCCGTCGGCTGGTTGATCGTCGAAGACCTGGCAATGGTGCTGACCCTGGTGTTGCTGCCGGCTTTCGCCAACGCCACGGCCAGCGCCTCGGCCGATCTTGAATCCATCGCAATCTCCCTCGGCGTCACACTCGGCAAGGTCGTCGCCTTCGTGGCGATCATGCTGATCGTCGGCCGAAGGGTGATTCCGTGGATCCTGCACTACGTCGCGCATACCGGCTCGCGCGAGCTGTTCCGTCTGGCCGTTCTTGCGATCGCGCTTGGTGCCGCTTTCGGAGCAGCGGAGCTGTTCGGCGTGTCCTTTGCACTCGGCGCGTTCTTTGCCGGCATGGTGTTGAGCGAGTCGGAACTCAGCCATCAGGCCGCGTCAGAAACCCTGCCGCTACGGGACGCCTTCGCGGTTCTCTTCTTCGTCTCGGTCGGCATGCTGTTCGACCCGATGATCCTCATCAACGATTTCGGCCCGGTTCTCGCGACCTTCCTGATCATCGTCGTCGGCAAATCGCTCGCCGCCTTCGCGATTGTCAGGCTCTTCAGACACCCGAACGAGACGGCCCTGACCATTGCGGCGAGCCTCGCCCAGATCGGCGAATTCTCCTTCATCCTCGCAGGCCTCGGCGTCGAACTTCAGCTCATGCCGGAAAAGGGCCGCGACTTGATCCTGGCCGGCGCCATCCTGTCGATCCTGATCAATCCGTTCCTTTTCACCCTGCTCGACCGGTGGTTTGCCAAGCGCGAGAAGGCTCACGCCGCGAAAGCAGAGCCCTCGGCCGAGAGCATGCCTATGGTCACCGAGGAGGAGAAAGCCGCCGATGCTAAGGAGTCCCTCCCCGTGACCTCCCTCACGGATCATGTGGTCCTCGTGGGCCACGGACGGGTCGGCAAATTCATCACCGGCAAGCTGCTGGCATCGGGAACCCCCTTCCTGGTCATCGAGACCAGCAAAAGTCAGGTCGCCGGCCTGCAGAAGGACAACCACCCGATCATCATCGGCAATGCCGCCGATCCCGAGGTGGCCGCCGCTGCCAACATCAAGGAAGCCCGCTGCCTCCTCGTAGCCATTCCGGATGCTTTCGAAAGCGGCCAGGTTGTCGAGCAATCCCGCAGAATCAATCCAGACCTGCCGATCATCGTTCGCGTTCACTCCGATGCTCAGGAAGAACACGTCATGAAATATGGCGCGTCGCGGATCGTAATGGGCGAGCAGGAAATTGCGCGCGCTATGTTCGCCGCCGTGCCCGATGCGCCCCGCACCCCCGTGCTGTCCGCGGTCGACGAGGCGGACGGTGTCGCCGCGGAAGACGAGCAGAATGAAGCCGGTGCGGACGAGAACACGCCGCCCCAACCATCAACGAACGTGCTCGGGCCTGAAGCCGAGACCGATCAAACGGGCGGGAATACGCCTGAACAGGGACCATTGCGCCAGCCAGCGGATGATCCAGGGCGCTGAGACAGGCCCCTTGCTGGTTAGGACAGGATCGATCAACCGCTTCTGAAGCAGAACCTGCAGCCCTTGCGTCAGGCGTGTCGGCAGCTCGCGCCTTTTCTGAACGAGGGCAAGCTGCTCAGGGCCCACGGGCCCTGCCTTCAATACCGATCCTAGGATGTTGGCGGTTGCGACCGCGTCCTGAATCGCGAGATTGATGCCGACCCCGCCGGCCGGCGACATGGCATGGGCCGCATCGCCGATGCACAGAAGGCCTGGCCGATACCATTGCTTCAGCCGGTCGACGGCGACGGTCAGAAGCTTGATGTCATCCCAGGATTGGATTTCCTCGACGCGCCCTCCAAGAAACGGCGCAAGCCCGGCAAGCTTAGTGCGAAAAGCCACCAGGCCTTCCCGCTGCAAAGCCTCGAGCGACCCCTTCGGGATGAGATAGGCGCATTGCCAGTATTGCCCGCGGTCGATCATGACCAGCATCTGCCCCGCCTCGATGCGCCCGAGCAACTGGCCGGGATCGCCCGGATGCCTGGGCACCCGCATCCACAGCACGTCCATCGGCGCACCGATATTCACGACCTCGAGGTCTGCCTTTTCGCGGACGACGGAACGTCGCCCATCGGCCGCGACCACAAGATCGGCCAGCACATCGAGAACGCCTTCGGGGGTCGAAGCGCGCACGCCCGTCACCCTGCCCTTCTCTTCGATCAGATCGATGACCTCCGCCCGCATCTTCAGGTGAAAATGAGGATAGACACGCGCGTGATCGGCCAGGAAATCGAGGAAGTCCCATTGGGGCATGAAGGCGATGAACTTGCAGTGCGTCGGCAGGTGAGAGAAGTCGCCCAATTGCAAGGTCGTTCCGCCCACGACCAGACTGACCGTCTGGGTTTGCTGATGCGGCCGCGAGAGAAACTCGTCGAGCAGTCCGAGTTCGTACATCACTTCGAGCGTCGATGGATGGATGGTGTCACCTCGGAAATCGCGCAGGAAATCGGCGTGCTTCTCAAGAACGAGAGCCTCGTCACCCTGGCGGGCAAGGAGAAACCCTAACATCATGCCGGCGGGGCCGCCTCCGACGATGCAACAACGGGTTTGAAGAGTTCTTGACGCGTGAGGTGTGTTCATGCGCGGTCTCCTGGGGATGCCCTCGGAACATCCGTCAGTCAGCACAACCCTACGACCATTCTGCCTACTTCCAAAACGCGAGCCCGGTTTCCATCCCAGGGGCTCCCCCTTCTTCTTCCATCACAGAAATCGGGCGCAGGAATCGGGTCGGAAGCAGCGACTCGATTTGCGATCCCAATCCCGAGCATTGAGCTCATCAAGGAAAGGGACTCAGCTGTGACGACGCTCATGAACAAGACCGCCATCGTGACGGGGGCAAGCTCCGGAATCGGTCGTGCCACGGCACGACTGTTCGCGCAGGAAGGCGCGAACATCATCGTGACGGCACGGCGATCCGATGCGCTGGACACGCTCGTCGCCGAGATCGAAAGAGATGGCGGGTGCGCCGTCGCTGTTGCCGGCGATATCAGCGACGAGGCTTTGGCTCAAACTCTGGTCGAGACGGCAGTCAGCCGTTTCGGAGGTCTCGACATCGCCTTCAACAATGCCGGCACGAACGGCGAGATGGGGCCGACGCCGGGCGTCTCGCTCACGGGCTGGAACGAGACACTTGCGGTCAATCTCACGGCTGCTTTTCTGGGGGCGAAATACCAGATCCCAGCCATGCTCGACCGCGGCGGAGGCTCGATCATCTTCACCTCCACCTTCGTCGGCTACACGGCCGGAATGCCGGGTGTCGCGGCCTATGCAGCGAGCAAGTCCGGATTGATCGGACTCACGCAATCACTCGCGAGCGAGTTCGGCCCAAAAGGCATCCGCGTCAACGCCTTGCTGCCGGGAGGTACGGATACGCCCTTGGCGGAGGCCTGGGTCAGCACGCCTGAGGCTTTGGCCTTCGTCGAAGGCCTGCATGCGCTGAAGCGACGGGCGCGGCCTGAGGAAATTGCCCGTTCAGCGCTCTACCTCGCTTCGGATGCATCGAGCTTCACGACAGGCACGGCCATGCTCGTCGATGGAGGCGTTTCCATCAATCGGACGTGATCGGTCAATGCTGATCCCCCTCGTCATCCCCGGACTGGTTCCGGGGACCCACGTTTTCACGCCCTCAAAACGTGAATGGCCGGGACGAGCCCGGCCATGACGCTAAAATTAATCGACGAGCCTCGAAGCCCTACCACATGTCAAGCGCGACACGGGCCTCATCTGACATGCGGCTCTGATCCCATGGCGGATCGAAGACCATGTTGACCTTGACGCTCTGAACGCCTTGGACCGTGGACACGGCGTTCTCGACCCAGCCCGGCATTTCGCCGGCCACCGGACAGCCCGGCGCGGTCAGCGTCATATCGATGGTGACGTTGCGGTCGTCGTCGATATCGACCCGGTAGATCAGGCCGAGTTCGTAGATATCGGACGGGATTTCCGGATCGTAGACGGTCTTGAGCGCCGCAATGATGTCATCTGTCATGCGGTCGAGTTCTTCCGGCGCGATCGCGGAGCCCGGGGACACCTGGGGCGCGTTGGGCCGATCCTGGGTCGGGGTCATGTCATTCACAGGTCAATCCTCAAGCAAACAGGGCTTCCGCCTTCTGCAGGGCTTCCGCCAGCTTATCGACTTCTTGCATGGTGTTGTAGAGGCCAAATGAGGCCCGGCAGGTCGAGGTCGCGCCGAAGCGCTCCAGCAACGGCATGGCGCAATGGGTGCCGGCCCGGACAGCCACGCCCTGCCGGTCGATGATCGTCGCGACGTCGTGGGCATGCGCGTTCTTCATCTCGAAGGCCAGTATGGCCCCCTTGCCCTTGGCGCGGCCGATGATCCGGATCGAATTCATGGCGCCGAGGCGCTCATGAGCATAGGCCGAGAGAGCCGCCTCGTGCGCCTGGATGTTCTCCCGCCCGAGCTGCATCATGAAGCGGAGCGCCGCGTCGAGCCCGATGGCCTCGATGATCGGCGGCGTTCCCGCCTCGAAGCGATGCGGCGGATCGTTGTAGGTAATCGCGTCCTGGCGCACCTCGCGGATCATCTCGCCGCCGCCGGAATAGGGCGGCATCTTCTCAAGCCATTCGCGCTTGCCGTAGAGAACGCCGATGCCGGTCGGGCCATAGACCTTGTGGCCGGTGAAGACATAGAAATCCGCATCGAGATCGCGCACGTCGACTTGGAGATGCACCGCGCCCTGAGCGCCGTCGATCAGCACTGGCACGCCGTGCGCGTGGGCGATGCGAATGATCTCCTTCGCCGGCGTCACTGTGCCGAGCACGTTCGACATATGCGTGATGGCGACGATCTTGGTGCGCGGCGTGATGAGTTTTTCGAACTCTTCGATGAGGAAGTTGCCCTCGTCGTCCACCGGCGCCCATTTGATCACCGCGCCCTTCCGCTCACGTAGGAAATGCCAGGGTACGATGTTGGAATGGTGCTCCATGATGGAGAGGATGATCTCGTCCCCCTCCCCGATTCCCATACGGCCGAAGGAATCAGCCACGAGGTTGTAGGCTTCCGTGGCCGACTTGGTGAAGACGATCTCTTCGATGGATTCGGCGTTGAGGAATTCCCGCACGGTTTCCCGCGCACGCTCGAAGCCCTCCGTCGCCACGTTCGCCATGTGATGCAGGCCGCGGTGAACGTTGGCATAGCCCGTCTGCATGGTGTTCACCATGGCGTCGATCACCGCGCGCGGCTTCTGGGCCGAGGCGGCGTTGTCGAGATAGACGAGCGGCTTGCCATAGACTTGGCTCGCCAGGATCGGAAACTCCGCCCGGATCGCTTCGACATCGTATGGCTTCACAGGAGCATTCATTGCCTAAACCGTTTCTCTGCCGTCATGGCCGGGCTTGACCCGGACATCTACGTCTTCCCACGTCGGCGCGAAGCAAAGACGCGGATGCCCGGCACAAGGCCGGGCATGACGCGGAGGGTTATGCTCGCGCCGCCAGCCAGCCCTCGACCGTCTCGATGAGCGCCTCGCGGACGGTCTCGTTCTCCACGAATTCCAGCGCCTCGCCGAGGAACGCCTGGACCAGAAGGCTTTCGGCCTCGTTCTTCGGCAGGCCGCGGGCCATGAGGTAGAACAGGAGATCCTCGTCGAGCTGGCCGCAGGTGGCGCCGTGGGCGCACTGCACGTCGTCGGCGAAGATTTCGAGTTCAGGCTTGTTGTTCATGGAGGCACCCTCCTCGAGGAGGAGCGCTGCCGACATCATGCGGCCGTCAGTCTTCTGGGCGTGATGCGGGACGATGATCTTGCCCTGGAACACGCCGGTCGCTTCGTTGTCGATGACGGTCTTGAACAGCTCGCGGCTTTCGCAATGAGGCGCAGCGTGCTCGACGACGAGGGTCGAGTCGCCGTGCTGCGTACCTTTGAGCATCGTCGCGCCATTGACGCGCAGATTCGTGTTCTCGCCGTTGAGGATGGCGAAGACCTGATGCCGCGAGGTTGCAGCACCTACCGTCACATTGATGCTGTTAAACAGGGACTCGCCGCCGATCTTGGCGGCGAGCGTCGACAGCGCGAGTGCCTTGTCGCCCTCGGCATTGACGCGCACGTGCTGCACATTGGTGCGGTCGCCGGCGATCATTTCCACCACGTCGTTCGGCTGGTGGTTGGCGCCGTTCGTGCTCTCATGCGTTTCGAGCAGGGTCACGGATGCGCCCTCCTCCACGACCACGAGAACGCGGGTCGCTGTGGCAACCGCCGAAGCGGCAGCCGTCACGAAGCGCAGATGCACCGGAGCCTCGACAGGTCCGGCTACGCGGATCATGACGCCATCGGCCATGAAGGACGTGTTGAGCTGGTAGACCGGATTGTCGTTCGCCCACGGAACCGGGCTCAGCTTCGCGAGCCACTCGTGACCATTCGCCAGAGCCTCGGCCAGCGGAACGATCTCGACATTCTCCGGCAGAGCGTGGAAGTCCACCGCCTCGCGCATGAAGTGACCGTTCACGAACGGCACCTGAAGCGCCTCGACACCAGCGAGCGCCTTTGCGCTCGCCAGGGCAGCCTTAGCCTCGTCGACTGAAGGCACGCCGGCGAAAGGCGCAACCTCACGCAGCAATGCGCGCAGATCGGTGTACTTGAACTCCTCGACCCGGCGGTGCGGAAGGCCCCGCTGAGTGAATTGCTCAAAGGCCTGAGCGCGCGACTCGGCCTCGCCGGGCAAGGCCGTCTTCGCGCTCTCGAACGCCTGCTCCAGCGCGGTTTCCGCCGGCGTTTTCATGAGGGTGACGTCAGCCATGTTACGCGGCCTCGCTTTCCCGGTAATCGGCGTAGCCGTTCGCCTCGAGCTCGAGGGCCAGCTCCTTGCCGCCCGAGCGCACGATGCGACCGCCATGCATCACGTGCACGGTGTCGGGCACGATGTGGTTCAAGAGGCGCTGATAGTGCGTGATGACGAGGAAGGCGCGGTCAGGCGAGCGCAGAGCGTTCACGCCCTCGGACACGATGCGAAGCGCGTCGATGTCGAGGCCGGAATCCGTCTCGTCCAGAACGCAGAAGGACGGCTGCAGCAGCGCCATCTGCAGGATCTCCATGCGCTTCTTCTCGCCGCCGGAGAAGCCGACATTGAGAGCGCGCTTAAGCATGTCCTTCGGAATCTCGAGCTGGGTGGCTGCGGCGTTCACGCGCTTGATGAAGTCCGGCGTGGTCAGCTCCTCCTCGCCGCGGGCCTTGCGCTGGGCGTTCACCGCCGCCTTGAGGAAGGTCATCGTCGCGACGCCCGGGATCTCCAGCGGATACTGGAAGGCCAGGAACACGCCGGCTGCGGCGCGCTGATCCGGCTCCATTTCGAGCAGGTTCTGGCCGTCGAGCAGGACCTCGCCGTCGAGGACCTCATAGTCCTCCTTGCCGGCGATCACATAGGACAGGGTCGATTTGCCCGATCCGTTCGGGCCCATGATGGCAGCCACCTCGCCCTTGTTCACGGTGAGGTTGAGGCCGTTGAGAATGCGCTTGTCCTCGATCTGGACAACCAAGTTCTTGATTTCGAGCATCTTTACACTTCCATCTGCGTCATCCCGGGCGAGCGTAGCGAGACCCGGGATCGCTATCCGAATTGAACTGGCTTGGCCGATCCCGGCTCTTCGCTACGCTTCGGCCGGGATGACACCATTGGTTTTCGATTATCCCACCGAGCCTTCGAGCGAGATTGAGATCAGCTTCTGCGCCTCGACCGCGAACTCCATGGGGAGCTGCTGCAGAACGTCCTTCACGAAGCCGTTCACGATCAGCGCCGTCGCCTCTTCTTCCGAGAGGCCGCGCTGCTGGCAGTAGAACATCTGATCTTCAGAGATCTTCGATGTCGTCGCCTCGTGCTCGAACACGGCGGTCGCGTTCTTCGACTCGATGTACGGCACCGTGTGCGCGCCGCACTGGTTGCCGATGAGCAGCGAGTCGCAGTTCGTGAAGTTGCGCGCGCCGGTCGCCTTGCGGTGAGCGGACACGAGACCGCGATAGGTGTTCTCGGACTTGCCGGCCGCGATGCCCTTCGAGATGATCCGGCTCGTGGTGTTCTTGCCGAGATGGAGCATCTTGGTGCCGGAATCGACCTGCTGCTTACCGTTCGATACCGCAATCGAATAGAACTCGCCGCGCGAGTTGTCGCCGCGCAGGATGCAGGACGGATACTTCCACGTGATCGCGGAGCCGGTCTCGACCTGGGTCCAGGTGATGACCGAATTCTTGCCGCGGCAATCGCCGCGCTTGGTCACGAAGTTGTAGATGCCGCCCCGGCCCTCGGCATCGCCCGGATACCAGTTCTGGACCGTGGAATACTTGATCTCGGCATCGTCGAGCGCAATCAGCTCGACCACCGCAGCGTGGAGCTGGTTCTCGTCGCGCTTCGGCGCCGTGCAGCCTTCGAGATACGAGACGTAGGAGCCCTTGTCGGCGATGATCAGGGTGCGCTCGAACTGGCCCGTATTCTTCTCGTTGATGCGGAAGTAGGTCGACAGCTCCATCGGGCAGCGAACGCCCGGAGGGATGTAGACGAACGAGCCGTCGGTGAAGACCGCCGAATTCAGCGTGGCGAAGAAGTTATCCGTCACCGGCACGACCGAGCCGAGATACTGGCGCACGAGGTCCGGATATTCGCGGATCGCCTCGGAGATCGGCATGAAGATCACGCCGGCCTTCTTCAGCTCTTCCTTGAAGGTCGTGGCGACCGAGACCGAATCGAACACCGCGTCCACGGCGACCCGGCTCGAGGGCTCGACGCCCGCCAGGATCTCCTGCTCGCGCAGAGGGATGCCGAGCTTCTCATAGGTCTTGAGAATTTCCGGATCGACCTCGTCGAGGGACTTCGGCGCCGGGTTCTTCTTCGGCGCGGCATAGTAATAGATGTCGTTGTAGTCGATCTTGTCGTACGACACGCGCGCCCAGTTCGGCTCCTTCATGGTGAGCCAGCGCTTATAGGCATCGAGACGCCACTGGAGCATCCACTCCGGCTCGCCCTTCCGGCCCGAGATGAAGCGGATCACATCCTCGGAGAGGCCTTTCGGTGCCTTCTCCATCTCGACTTCGGTCTCGAAGCCGTACTTGTACTGATCGACGTCGATCAGACGGACCTGATCGATCGTTTCCTGCACTGCAGGCATTCGTCTCTCCCACCGCTCACGGCTTCAAGGGCCGCGGGTTGATGACATGGAAGTCGAACCGGCCCAATCAGGCCGCGCTCGCCTTCCGCTTATATAAGGTGCCGACCACCCTTTCGCACGCCTCCGCGAAGCGGATCACGTCCTCATGTGTGGTCGACCACCCCAAACTCACACGCAAAACGCCCTCAGCAAGGGCGGGCTCCACGCCCATGGCGTCGAGCACATGCGATCGCTTGACCTTTCCGGACGAGCAGGCCGAACCGGAGGACAGGGCCACCCCTGCCAGATCGAAGGCGATCAATGCCGTCTCGGCCTTGAGGCCGGGTATGGCAAAGGCGACGGTATTAGGCAACCGCTCAGCCGCGGAAGCCACAACAAGTGCATCCGGCGCGATCCGGCGGACCTGCGCCTCGACCTCGTCCCGCAGCTCCCGGAGACGCTGGGCTTCCTGCTTCAAGCCCGCCAGCGCCAACTCGGCCGCGGCACCGAAGCCCGCGATGGCCGCCACGTTCTCGGTGCCAGCCCGAAAACCCTTCTCCTGCCCACCGCCGCGGATCAGCTTCTCGGCGATCTCGAACTGGTCAGAGGCCAGAATCACCGCCCCGATGCCCTTCGGACCACCGATCTTATGGGCAGACAGCGTGAGCACATCGACCCCAAGGGCGATGATGTCGACCGGGATCTTGCCAGCCGCCTGAACGGCATCGGTATGGATCAGGCCACCATGCTCGTGAACCAGGCGGGCCGCTTCCGCCACCGGCTGCAACACGCCCGTCTCGTTATTGGCAAGCTGAACGGATACCAGAACCCGCTCATCGCCTGCCTTCTCCAGGTGGGCTTTGAGCCAGGCGAGATCAAGGATTCCGTGGGCGTCGACAGGAATGTTCTCGACTGTGTCAACAGGAAAGCGATGGCCATTGAGGACGCAAGGATGCTCGACAGCACCAATCAGAAGCCTTGTCACTCCGGTCTGGCTCAAACGACGGAAGCTTGGCGTCAGAACCAGATTGGCGGCCTCGGTGCCACCGCTGGTGAAGACCACGTTCTTCGCCCTGGCACCAACGAGCTTGGCCACCTTTTCGCGGGCGGTCTCGATTTCGGCCCGCGCGGCGCGCCCTTCGGCATGGACGGACGAGGCGTTTCCGGGAAGCCGGAGCGCGCGCAGAACGACCTCGGCCACCTCCGGCCGCAGGGGCGAGGTCGCATTATGGTCGAGATAGGTGCGCGGGCTGAACGTCATAGCTGCCCTGGGCCCTCACGAAATTCTTGCAATCGACCCTGGTTGCCGTGTTAAAGCACCGCAACCACCTGTCCAATGTTTCCCCCGTCGCCGAAGCAGCCCGGGAAAATGAAACATTGAAACAATTTAGAATTATTCTAAGGGTCCTTTTATGAGGATCCACGGCCTGAAGTCAAGGTCGTCACGGGGTTTTCCCTCTCCCGATGGAGAGGTGATCAAGAGGTTCGCGTATATGCCTGAAGTCATCTTCACGGGTCCTGCCGGTCGCATCGAGGGACGTTACCAGCCTGCCAAGGAAAAAGGCGCTCCCATCGCCATCATCCTGCACCCGCACCCGCAATTCGGCGGGACGATGAATAACCAGATCGTCTACAACCTGTATTATGACTTCGTGAAGCGCGGCTTCTCGGTCCTGCGCTTCAACTTCCGTGGCGTCGGCCGCAGCCAGGGCGCCTTCGACCACGGCCAGGGCGAGCTGTCGGACGCCGCCGCCGCCCTCGACTGGGCCCAGGCGATGAACCCGGATGCCCGCGCTTGCTGGATCGCCGGCGTATCCTTCGGCGCCTGGATCGGCATGCAGCTCCTCATGCGCCGTCCGGAGATCGAAGGCTTCATCTCGATCGCCGCCATGGCGAACCGCTACGACTTCTCCTTCCTCGCCCCCTGCCCGTCCTCCGGCCTCTTCGTCCACGGCTCGGAAGACCGCGTGGCCCCGGTCAAGGACGTTGTCAGTGTGATCGAGAAGGTGAAGACCCAGAAGGGCGTGAAGCTCGAACACGCTGTGATCGACGGCGCCAACCACTTCTTCGACGGCCGCGTCGACGAGCTGATGGTGGCCGTGGATGAGTACCTCGACAAGCGGCTCGGGGCGACTGAGGAAGCGGCCTAGCGCATCGTGCGGACCCAGAGGGCCGCGCCCGACGATGTGCCGCTTTGGGATCGATCCGATGCTCTAAGGGACCTCGGATCCCACCTCTGAAAACGAAAAGGCGCCAGCAAATCGACTGCCGGCGCCTTTTCGTTTTACAATAGCAGATGTCTTCGCTCCGCCACTTTATACGAAGAGGAAGTGACTGGAAGTCAGAGCCACCCCCTTGGAAATCTCGGCAAACTTAATCTCCGCCCCTGTTCCCGAGCTATCCGCATCGTAGAACAGCTCGCCGGTCGCGCTATTGTAGACGATCTGGCTAAACTGATCGCCAGCGGTAAGTCCAGCCTTGAAATTCCAATCCACAAGCGCTCCCCAAGAATAGGAATAGAGACCGACAAAGATTCGGCTATCCAGCTCGATCTTATCCTCAAGGATGTTGAAATCACTGATCCGGTCAACATTGGAGACGCCGAGGGCGGTATCAAAGCAGAATTTGTCCGCTCCCTGTCCTCCGATCAGTTGATCTGAGCCTGCTCCGCCTGAAAGCCGGTCGCTTCCCTCGCCGCCCTCGAGCGCATCACCGCCGGTGCCGCCCTGCAGTGTGTCGTTGCCACCGAACCCCGATAGAGCATTGCCGGCCGTGGTCGCATCCGCCACCAGATAATCGCCATACTGCGAGCCCTGCAGGCCGCGGATATCGATGTAGACGTCGCCCGCTGCCTCGCCGGTGTTGGCCCAGCGGTTGGCCAGGTTGACCGTCACGCCCGTGGCCGCGTTGGTATATGAGGCCCAGTTGAAGCCGGCGCCGTCGAGCGTGTCGGCACCCCAACCGCCCTGCAGGATGTCGTCGCCGCCCACGCCCTTGAGCACGTTGGCCGCCGCGTTGCCGGCGAGCACGTCATGCCCATGGCTGCCCTCGAGGTTCTCGATGTTGTCGTAAGTGTCGCCGGCCGCGTCGGCACCGCCGCCCAGGCTGCCGTGGTAGCCGCGTCCGTCGGCCAGGCTGACGCTGACGCCGCCGGCGGCATCGGCATAGGACACCCAGTCGATTCCAAAGCTGCCGATCAGATGGTCCGCGCCTGCGCCGCCGAGCAGGGTATCGTCACCCATGCCGCCGTCGAGCGTGTCGTTGCCGCCTTTGCCGTTCAATACGTCGCCAGCGCCAAGTCCTCGAAGGAAATTGTAGGCTTGATTGCCGAGGATCTGATCAGCGCCACTACCACCGATGGCGTTCTCGATCAGTGAGCGGCTGTCGCCCTTAAACTGGAAAGCGTTATAGACGTTACCATTCACCTTTGCCTGACTGTTCACATTCGCGAGCTGTGCCTGGGAAAAGCGCGAGAACCCACCGGGGGCGAGATCGATCACCGTATCGGCGCCGTAATTGGACATGTCGTATGTGTCGATGCCGCCGCCGTCCCAAATTGTCAGGAAGATGAGCCCCTTATTGGTCAGTCCTTGGCTGTAGCCGTTGATATACATCTCACCCGTGGACGAATTCCAACGATAGACCGTATCCCCGTTGTTCGTCGTAAAATCGGCACCATACATCGCCTGTAAAGCGGCAATATCGTATTGCATGAAGGATTGCGGGCTATCTTCAGTATCATTGTATGACATCACCGTATATTCGGTGCTGTCACGGGCAGCTGACATCTTAGGAATGCCGTTCGCATGATCATGGGAGTGTTTCAGGCCCAGCGAGTGGCCAAGCTCGTGCATGACCAGAGAATAAGCAGCAGTCCCCTTCGTGAAATGACTTTGTGCCCCGACATTCAGCCATGTATCACCGCCATAGACCGGAACCCCGGGATAATAACCATGGCTGCGAGTGATGATTGAATTGGGCTGAAAGCCCCCGACCTGAACGTCGGCTCCATCCCGACCGACATATGCAATGCCGGTGTTCACATATCCTGCAACCGAGGCCATAGCGCTGTGAACGGCTTCCTCGCCCTTGGCCGAGAGACGGTAGAATCCCGATGCGCTCGGATTGAGCCAGCCGTAGTCTGACTTCGAGTCAGGCAGCGAATAGGTTATGATAGCCTTGTTCCATTTGGAGCCGCCCATGAGCGCATTCACGTCATTATCGGCATGATTGGGCTTAAAATACTGAACTCCACCAAAGGACTGGGACGGGAATAGGTCGGCCATGGCCGAGAAAAATTTTAAGGGCAGCCCAGAAATGTTGTCGTCGAGCCAATTCCACACGGAATCAACTTGGTCGCCAATCCAGTCCCCAATGGCTTCGACTTGATCGACAACCCAATCGCCGGCAGATCTGAAGGCATCCGAGAACCAGGACATTGAACTCACCATAATTTAACAATGTTACATTAGCATATGGCGCGGCCCAGCTTTGTCAATATACCGTTACGTTACACGAGCTTTTATTCCTATAAGACCTCGCATTCTTGTCGCGCCAGAGGATTCTGCGGGACACTAAAGCTCTAAGAGCCAATGAGGAGATCCGTGTGGGGGCGCGATCGATCCGGATCCATCTGTCGCCAAAACCGCGTGAAATCCTGGAACGAAACTGATAGAGGGTCGCCTCACATGCGACCAAGACTGATGAGAGAGACGCGATGAACGCGCCGAGATCCGAATTTCTGAAGGTGCTCACCGAGCGGGGGTTCATTCACCAGATCTCCGATCTGGTGGGGATGGATGCCGCGGCCCTTGAGAACCGGCTGACGACCTATGTCGGCTATGACTGCACTGGCCCTTCCCTCCATGTCGGGCATCTCCTCTCGATCATGATGCTGCACTGGCTTCAGAAGACCGGGGCCGGCAAGCCGATCACGCTGATGGGCGGCGGCACGACCCGCGTGGGCGATCCTTCGGGCAAGGACGAGAGCCGCAGGCTCCTGACCGTCGAGCAGATCGAGGCCAACAAGGAGAGCATCAAGACGGTGTTCTCGCGCTTCATCTCGTTCGGCGAGGGCAAGACAGACGCCATGATGGCGGATAATGCCGAGTGGCTGACCAAGCTCAATTACATCGAGTTCCTGCGCGATGTGGGCCGGCACTTCTCGGTCAACCGGATGCTGTCCTTCGACAGTGTGAAGCTGCGCCTCGACCGCGAACACGAACTGTCGTTCCTGGAATTCAACTACATGATCCTCCAGGCCTACGACTTCGTGGAGCTCAACAAGCGCTATGGCTGCGTGCTGCAGATGGGCGGCTCGGACCAGTGGGGCAACATCGTCAACGGCATCGATCTCGGCCGCCGCCTCGGCACGCCGCAGCTCTACGCGGTCACCTGCCCTCTCCTGACCACCGCCTCCGGCGCCAAGATGGGCAAGACTGCCTCCGGTGCGGTCTGGCTCAACGCCGACATGCTGAGCCCCTATGATTACTGGCAGTTCTGGCGCAACACCGAGGATGCGGATGTCGGCCGCTTCCTGAAGCTCTTCACGATCCTGCCGATGGACGAGATCGCGCGGCTCGAGGCGCTTCCCGGTGCGGAAATCAACGAGGCGAAGAAGGTTCTCGCGACGGAAGCGACTGCCCTCCTCCACGGCCGCGAGGCTGCGGAACTCGCTGCGGAAACCGCCCGCAAGACCTTCGAGCAGGGCGCGCTGGCGGAAAGCCTGCCGACCGTCGAGATCGCGACCGATGTGCTCAAAGGTGGCCTCGGCATCCTGGCGGCGTTCGGGCCTGATTACGCAAAGCTCGTTCCGTCATCGAGCGAAGCCCGCCGACAGGTGAAGAGCGGCGGCCTGAAGGTGAACGACCAAACCGTTTCGGACGAGCGCGGGACTTTGAGCCTGTCGGACGTCACGGCCGAGGGCGTGATCAAGCTGTCCTTCGGCAAGAAGAAGCACGTTCTCCTGCGCGCTGTGTGAGAACTGCTTTAATAATCTTGAAAGTCAAGAAAGTTATGGGTCTCCCGGCAACGTCGATGCTGGGAGACCCTCATGAAGTTGTTCCGCTATTTTACAGGACCCGATGACGCGAGCTTTTGCGAACGGGTGACGGCTGCTTTGAACAGGGGTTGGGAATTATACGGCAACCCAACGCTCACCTATAACGACGAGCAAAAGCGCGTGATCTGCGGACAAGCTCTCGTCAAAGAGGTGGAGGGCGTCGATTACACACCGGATATTGACCTGTCCCAACAATAGGACTTTCTAACGTTCCGGAACCACCGGCAGAGATCCCGTCTGCGGTTCCCCTCCCGCTCCGACGCCGAAGAGCCTGCGCAGGAATCCAGGAGCGACCGCCGAGAGCGGGTTGACCGTCAGGGACGGCGAACTCGCCTGCCCGTTCAGCCGGAAATTAACGGCGAACAGCCCCTCATATTGGCTTCCGCCCAAAAGTGGTCCGAAGAGCGGCACCTGGGCAAAGACGTTGTTGAGGCCATAGGCCGGCACGAAGGTCCCCGTGATGTCGAGCCGGTCACGGGCGTAATCGATAAAGCCCCCGAGCGTGAACCCGATCTGATTGCCCCAGATAGCAGCGTCCTTGAAATCAAGCCGTCCGGTATTGCGGGTGAATTCGAGACGCGCCTTGGTGAACTGCACTTCGTTCACGTCCACGCGGACGGTCTGCGGATTGCCGGCTCGGTCCTGCCCGGCGATGATCTGGGTCTGGGTGGGAATGATCCGCCGGAGCGCCGGCTCGTTGACCAGAGCAAACGACCGCAGAATGACATGCCCACCCTGCGGGCCGTCGCCTGTGGCAAGCTGGAGGATGAGATCGCCGCCGGACATCCGCCTGTAGACATCGGTGAAGCGCAGAAGCGCGCCGGCATCCTCCGCCTGAAGGATCACCACCTGACCTCCGCCATCCGGCAGAGTTCGCCCGATGATATCGGTCGCACCGAGCCGCCCCTTCATGTCGAGCTGGCGAAGGTTGTCCTTTCGCACGGAGGCTTTGATCACGGCGTTGGTGATCGCCTCCTCATTGTAGCCGGTGAGGATGTTGAGGTTCAGGTCGAGGTCGAAATCCTTGCCGTCCTTCTGCGCAGTTGCATTTCGGCCGGACACGGCGGAACCCGTTGCCCCGCCTTTCACGAAGGGTCGGGCATCGCCCACATTGCCGCGTATCGTGACCTTGTAGACATTGTTGGCGCGCTCGACTTGGGCGCGCATGTCGTCGCCGGGCGAGAGCTTGAAGGTCGAGAGTTCGGCCTTCTCCAGGCTGCCCTCGCTTGAAAGCGTGGCATGGCCCTTCAACTGCACCGTACCGCTGTCGAGCTGCAGATCCCGGATCTCGTTGGTCGGCCCCTCGACCATGGCGAAGGACAGCTTCCCAGGCCGCCCGACCGGCTTCACCCAGCCGGGGATCAGCTGATCCACACCGGCCTTGGCGAGATCGGCTTCGACGAGGATGTCCGACGGAGCCGATGCGCCCAGAGGCAGGCTCGCCTTGAGCCCGATCGTTCCCGTGAGTTGGGAGCCGAAGGAGAGGCCCCGCCTGCTGCGCGCTGCCTCATCGAGGGAGAATGCCACGCTGGCCTGCCCGCCCTGCCGGTTCTTCTGCAGATCGATGACAGCCGGACTGCCGGCGAGCTTGCCGTCGCCTTTGACCGCGAGATCGCCCCTGTCATAGGCAATCGTCAGGTTTGCGCCTTCCAGGCGATCCTTGCCGAAGAACTTGTCGACGGCGAAGTCGTTGACCGTTCCGCTGACTTTGAGAGGCAGGTCGGCGAAGGCGGGGATGTTGTGGGCGGCAAGGCCGATGCCGATGCGCAGATCGGTCTTCCCCTTCATCGTGGCGGGATCGATGTTGAAGCCGGCGATTTCCTTGATGCGCGGCTCAAGCAACAGGGCGCCCAGCCCATCGGCTCCGCCCGTGAGACGGAAATCGATGCGGGCCAAGGCACTGTCATCCCAATAATTGTCCAGGATGAACGCACCGTCGGAGGCGTTTAAGGAGCGGCTGCCCGCCATTTGGATCAGTCCGGTCGATGCGCGGACGGCAACCTTCCTGCCCGTCACATGACCGGTCACGTTCATCCCGGAGATCGGTGGAAGGCCGTCTGCGACTTGGAGAACACCATCGGAAATGGAAAAATCGATCTTCAGGGATTCATCAGGCGTCGGACCGCCCGTCACCGCCTTTGCAATGTCTGCGCCCGTCATCGCCACCTTGAGATCAATGGATTCCAGCGTGCCCGCCGTCAGGTTGGACACAAGGAATCGGCGGACCGGGGGAGCAACAGCCTCGGGCCAGATGCGCAGGGCGGAGCGGATATTCGTCTTCTCGGCGCGCACATCCAGGTTCAAGCCCTTCGGATCCGCGGAGGCTCCCAGAAGACCGCTGATGCGGGCCGACAATTCGGGCCCTTTCAGCGTGACACTGTTGATCCTGACGCCGTCCGGGCCGGACAGATCCGCGGCGAACTCGCTGACCGGGAGGGGACGGTCTCCCGATGCCGCGCCGGACCAAACGATATCGCGGCCATGAAGCGACAAATGCCACGGCTTGTCTGCGACGGGCGTCGCGAGGCGCCCCTGCAGGCGCAGCTTGGTATCCCCGCCCGTCAGGTCAAGCTCCTGGAGTTCGAGAGCCTTCTCGGCCTCGTTCCATTGCGCCTCGATCGTTGCCCGCTCGACCGGGAAGGGCGACGTGTCCTTGTCCTCGATCTGAAACGTACCGGCATTGCTCTCGAGCCGTGTCTTCAGCTCCGTAACGCGGCCGTCCGCATAGGCGATATCGAAGCGCCCGGAGAATTCGAGGTCCGTGGTCGCCGGCAGCTCGGACGCCCCCGCGAGCAGCAGGATGTCCTTGATCGGCACTTCATTCGCGACCACGCCGGCCCGATAGGCGCCATCGCCTTCCACAACGGCATCGCCGTTGAGTTGCCAGGGGCCCTGATCCCCTTCGACCGTCGCGGCGAACTGCCGTCCTCCGTTCTCGGTCCAGTCGAAGGCGGCATCTACGCGTTGGAACCTAGCCCGCTCGCGACCGTCCGCATCGACGAAGACGAGGCGCGCATTGGTCAGCTGGGCTTGGCCGAGCGAATTAAGGACGCTTCCGGGACCGACGATCAGCTCAAGCAGCGAACCGACAACGCCAGAGACCGGGGACGGCCCATTGACATCGAGAGCCAGCGACGCCGCGGCTTCCTTGGAAGGCTCAGACGTGACGGGCGGCGGAGCTGCCCCCGCATCTGTCTCAGCTGCCTGCACGGGCGAGAAGGCAAGCGAACCGTCGCGGTTGACGAGAACCCGTAATTGCAGGTCGCGCACCTCGATGGCTTTGGGCTGGAGGTTGGCCGTCAGAAGAGAAGTGAGATCGACACTCAGGATTGCATAAGGAGCCCGCAGCACGAGATCGCCGTCCGGGGCCCGGATGTCGAGGCCATTTGCCCGCAGGGCCGGCGAGCCCTCATGCAGCTCGATCGCCGTATTCCGCAACGTGACGTTCCAGCCGGGTCCGATGCGGGCCGCCAGGGCTTCCGCAACCCGCTCGGGCAGACGTCCGAAGCTCATGGGGGCTGCGGAAAGACGCAGATAAAGCAGGCCCAACGTGGCCACCACGAGAACGACAAGCCCAAGCTTCACATAGAGAGTGCCACGAAGAATGCGCTTGAAGAGGCTCCGTTTGACCGGGTCTTGCCGGAACAACGTGGTACGAAATGGCAGCTTCATTCTTGTGACGTCAGGTGATCCGGTTTTGCGCTTGAGCGCTCATCAGGGAATCAGAGTAGAGACCTTAACCGTCTCGGGTGCCTCCCGCGACTGTCCCTGTCAGTCGTGCACACCCGAGGTTTCCAAACAATACATTCCGCCAAAAGGAAGGCGACTCATGTCTCTTACCATCGGAACCAAAGCTCCGGCCTTCTCCCTGCCTGCGACAGATGGTCGGGAGATCAGCTTGGAAGGCCTGAAGGGCCGCAAGGTCGTGCTGTATTTCTACCCCAAGGACAACACCAGCGGCTGCACCCTGGAGGCTAAAGATTTCCAGGCTCTCAGGAAGGATTTCTCGGCCGCGGACACCGAGATCATCGGCGTCTCACCGGACTCGCTGAAGAGCCACGACAAGTTCCGCTCCAAATACGGCCTCGACTTCGCCCTCGCCTCGGATGAGACCAAGACCATGCTGGAAGCCTACGGCGTCTGGACCCAGAAGAGCATGTTCGGCCACAAATACATGGGCGTGGAGCGGACCACGGTGCTGATCAACCGCGAAGGCAACATCGCCCAGGTCTGGCCGAAGGTGAAAGTAGCGGGTCACGCTGAGGAGGTACTGGCGGCAGCGAAGGCTCTTGCCTAGGATGTTTGATCCCGGGGTTTGATGGTGCATTCTTATCGCCGGAATGGAGGGATGCGCTATGGGCCAGGTTCTCCATGGGAGCGCCACAACGACAGAGGCAGTCCGTCGAGCAATACAGCA
>NZ_JBVVAK010000017.1:0-93468 GCF_055792825.1 Microvirga sp. GN3 | reverse complement strand
GAGACAGGCATTCATGGCAGGGCTCCTGGATCGTCAAACAGCCCGCATCCGCCTCAGCGGCCCAGCACGAAATCTATTCTGAATCAACGACTTGCCCCGAGCAATAAAATTGCTCACCAGCCTCTAAGTTATGGATTTGCTGTCACGCAGGGAACGGCCATCGACATTCTTTCGAGCCTCGGCCTCGCTGATGACCTCGAGTTCATCAACTCTGACGAAGACATCACATGCGTCCAGGTGGATGCCCAGAAGCTTCTTAGCGCCTCAATTGATCCTAAGAAGCAGAGGATCAACGGTCAGCAGCTCGGGTTCGACTCTAACCTTGAGTGGGAACTCTCTGGGCTGCTCAAGGTCCAGGAGGATCTGCGGGCCAGCGAGAGAGCTACCGTTTTCCTTGAACTGAACTAACACGCTTCCGCGACCAGCCCGCAAACGGCTCCCCTATCGGGGAGCCTTTTTGTTTGGGTTGCACCCAGACCCCTTTCACTTCCTCGGCCCATGTCCGCGAACAGATGAAAACTTAAATCCCCGAGAGGCTTGTCCGATGAGAGTCATCCGCTTCAACTCCTTGCAAGACGCCGCCATAGCCACCCGAGATGACATGGTTGCTGAATATCGCAATGTCCGGATTGCCGACGACCATGAGTTCCCGTCGAACCTCGACCGCGATCGCTATGCGAGAGCGATCTATACGATGGGCACATTCCTCTACGGGCACGAATTTATTGAATTGGTTGGCCGTGAGCCGGAATCCCCTGACGTCATGATCCAGGAAGGCCGCTATCCCCACCGCGCTCGCTACTGATCCGGGAGCCGCCAAATGATCACGGTCTGCCACTGCAATCTGGATGCGGTCGAGATTGCTACCGAAATCGCGATCAAACGGGGTTCTGACAATTCCAAGGGGCTCGCTCTCTTTTCCGACCTGGTTGCCAAGGGGCTCTACTCGCCGGTTGCTCATCTGGAGCCCGGCACATTAGTAGAGGCCCACCGAGCCACGAACCATGGAGGTCGTGTTTGGGACGAGCAGCAGGCCAACGGTTTGACCGTTCTGCCGGCTCCGGACGGTCATAGCCACCGCAGCACATCGATTGGCGATATCCTGCTGCAGGATGGAATCGGGTATCTGGTAGACCGTAAGGGATACACACCGTTAGGACCCGATCACGATTTGCCCGGATGGACATTCTTCCCCTTTGGGACGAACCCGCTGTTGAAGAAATCCCCGAAAAGGATTGAACAATGTCTGTGATCGTGTCCGCGCTGCTCCCCAATCCATTCGACACCGAGGGCGCCCCGACCCAGGAACTCGAACTCACGCGTGAGGAGGCCATTGAGTTGGTGACCTCGGTTCACCGCCGGGCGCCGGGCGCGGCACGGTACATCGGCCTCGGTGACTTCCAATTTGGCTACTATGCCATTCGCGTCGATCCGCAACGCTTCGCGAAGGGACTCCTCCTCTCGTCTGACCTGCAGGCGAAGATCAGCAGTCACCTGGCATTTGCCATGAAGAACAATCTCGGCATCTCAGTCGAAACCAGGGACGACCGGTCACATATCGACGCAAAACCGATCCTGAGACTGGAGGCCGACCGGTTCGACGATCCGCAGGTGCAATGGTGCGGAAGCCACGCCGTTGAGGCGCTCCGGAACATCGGGATCGCATATAACACCGACAAGCCGCACCCACTCCTAGCGGAGGATCTCGTAGCGGCCTGCGAGCAGCGGCTCGACAAGGTGTCTGATATGGACACGGCCCGCCTTCTTGAGATTGCCGAATATGCGATCAGTCAGGCTGGCCCAGACGCGCAGGTCCTAGCCGCCTAAACGGCCCCCTTCCCTTCGACATTCCCTTTCACCGCCCATCCAAGGATCGGACGAATGATGCGGCGCGCCGAAAACGACAATCTCCCCTATGATGAATTTCAGGCCGGCGCCAAGCCGACGCCCAGCGTCGCTCCGGTCCGCATGGATGCTCGCATCATCTTTCAGGGGCGGGTTCCTGGAGGCTTCATCGTCCTTGAGAAGACCGTGAAGCCTGGTCCCGGTGGGATGCCCGTCCTTACTGCAGCTCCCCTTGCGATGATGCCCCATCCAGAGTGCCCGCCCAACCGGCCTGTGGCCATTCAGCCGTCGATCCCTGATCGTGGGCTTCGGCAGGCGCGGCCAGCGTTCATCCGCGGTGTCGTTGTTAACCAACCTGCAGGTGCGGTGGAGATTTGCTAAAAACCGAATTAGAATGATGTATATTTGCCGTCTAATTCGCCGTGGGCAGGGTGTGAGCAGCAATTCCGGAAATCCCCGGAAGAAAGGATTATTGAAATGGCGAGCCTCTCTGCCCGCATGTCCGGTATCACGCAGTCCGCAGGGCTGTTCGGGTTCAACATCCAGATGCTGCCGCACGAAGGATCAGAGACCGTTCTGGCGGAGATCGAGGTGCCCCCGGCCTACACCAGTGAGCACGAAGCCCGCAACAAGGCTCAATCGGCGCTGATGTGTTACGAGCTTACAGGGAAGTTCCCGAACTTCTCTGAAGGCGTCCAGAGATCTTCCCTATTCGCCAGGGTTCGTGAACTTCGGTCGCTGGCAAAATGCACCCTGAAAGATGCCGTTACGGCTCTGTCCCAGGTCAACGAGCCCCGGTTTGCCGGCGACGTCCTGGTGGCGTTGGCCGCTATCAAAGATGAGGAAGGGGCTCACGATCGCTCTGCCCAGTGGCGGATTGAGAATCCAGCGCTGGACCGGGCGTTTCCGGTACCGAACTTCTAAATCGACCCAGCGGTCGCGAAGGAACGCCCGTCCACGACGGGCTTTTCGTTTGTACGGGTCCCCAATCCCGGTCTTTGAATCGAGATGAGGTCTCGCGATCAGGACAATCAAAATTCCCCAAGAGGAGCTTCGAATATGCTGACGGTAAAATTCGCCTGGAGCCTCTCCGCCACCCTCTATCCGAGCCTCCTGAAGACGGTCCTGCCGCTCCTCGGCAACGATCGCGGTTTGGTTGTCCAGAAGGATGGGGGCGACCTGGCGCTCGTTCGAATGGGCGAAGATACTATCACGGTCCGTGACCTCCCCGCCCATCTGTTCGTGACCGAAGAGACCTTCCCCTTTGATCCTATGGTCTTCGAGGCTTTCGCCCTCGAAGTCAGCGGTCCGGGCGAAAGCCTGTTCCACACCATCGGCCGCTGCGTTTCAGGCTTCTGGGACGCCCGTCATCTCCATATCGGCGACCACGGGATCGCAGTTTTCCATGAGAATGACCGGCCGGAACACCTCGGGTCGGACTTCACGATGACGTTCTTCTCCTATGACGACCTCCGGAGGGTCGCCAAACAGGGCTATGGCTACAACGACGGCGGTACCGTCCTTGGAGCCGATTTCAAGGACTTCGCGTCGGCGCCGACGGAGCCTTCTGAGGTCAAGGGTGCGCCAAAGGATCCTGAAGCCGACATAATAAGGGAGTTCTTCACCCGGGTCCGCCGCCTCATGTGGGAGGAAACTGCCATGCAGATAAAACCGGACCTCAAGGAATTCCGGGCTTGCCCGAGGCTGCCTTTGGTGGTTTAGGCCACATCCAGGCGGAACCCTCACACAAGCCAGCCATTCTAAATGGTGCCTTCCTCAATCTTCGGATGTTCCCATGCGCGTTGGCCTACCCGAACGCCGATCCTGTGAGCGGTACCGCACTGACCTTGAAGGGTGGATCACAGCCGATCCGCCCCACGAGCCGCAACGGTGCATCGTATGGGACCTGTCTGAAAAGGGGGTCCGACTCGTCTTTCCTGAACCTGCCGATGTCCCCGTCACATTCGAGCTCAAGATCCCGAGGCACGCCGCCATCGCGCAGGTGCGCCTCGTCTGGACCGACGGTTATTTCTATGGAGCCAGGTTCACCGACTAACCACCCCTGAACCCCGGTAGAATTCCAGAGCCGGCCCTATCCAGGGTCGGCTTTTTGCATGGGCGCATCCTTAAGGGAGAACACCCATGCAAGAACTCTACCTGCTCCATGGTCGAACCCGCCTCGACGAGAACCTCGACGACTGGGGCTTCGACGGCCCCCGCCTTCAGGGGGTTGAGGGCATCCACGGCACCTATGGAAACATCAATATTCACTTCGCAACCGAGGAGGATCTGGTCGCCGCCCACCAGCTCACAGGCTGGGAAAAGTTTGGCGACAACGCGCTTACCCTCCGCATGGCTGAGGATTGCGTCGAGGTCCGGGGCTTCAACGGGCATGACAACGACAAGAACCCTCTGACCGGCGCCACAGTTTACTTCGGAGACTGGGGGCTCATGACTCCCAAGGCGGATCAGGCCAGTCTGGTCGAAGGCGTCCAGCCGGCTCCGCGGCCGACACCGCGGGCCTCGGGTGAGATCGACTACGTCAAGACTGCCGAATCCTATGGGCTCGTCATCATCCCGTGGGCTGAGTTTCTGGCCAAGACCGACCTTCCTGACGGCCTGATGGCCCGCGCCCTTGAGGTCCAGAAGTCGGTGAACGGCAGCCATGTTCTCTATGACCCCGATGACGATGCCGAAGGATTCATGCTGATCGGCGACGATCCCGTTACCCTTGCGAAGGGATGGGAGGAGTTTTCCGCCGAGGTCAATAACATCAGGTATACCTACCGGACCTAGGGCCGGATCACGAGAGCGCGGGGGTGGATACCCTCCCCGCGCTCCCTGCCGATTGATCGACCTCTCTCGCTTCCATCGAGCGAAGATCTTCCGAGATCAAATCCCCAAAAATGATCAACGGCAGAGAGGCCTGATGTCCTGCAATCCGTTCGAAGACCTATGCCATTCCATTGATCCGAAAGGGACGGTCCACACAGTCCCAGCCCGAACCTATCGGGAAATCGGGTCGATGGAATCCTTCAAGAAGCATTGGCCGGCGACAGGCTTCTCGACCAAGTTTCAGGGGGGCCTCGAGGAGTTTACCCAGGTCATCGCCGATCTTCCGCCGGATGAACAGCAGCGCCGGAAACTAGCTGAGATATTCCCTCGCTTTTCCGGCACCGTCGTCGAGCACGCCTCCCCCAAAGCCTTCTTCGAAGCCATTGGCTAGGTCGGGAACGCCAAGCGGCAATGCCGCAACGGATACCGCCGGTGGAGGCGAGCCGCGCTGTTCGAAAACGGTGTCCGGTTGATCTCGACCGCCCCGTTCCGCGTCGCTCTCAACTTCTGAAAGGGCATACGATGGCATGCCTCTATTGCGGCAACGAAACAGACCGCTGCATTTCCTCAGATGAAGCGTCCCACTGCAGGAAACCCTCATCTGGCTTCATCGTCCACCGAGACGCCGGACACCCTTGGGATCAGCGCCCGGGGTGGGACATCATGGAGGTCAAAGCCTCATCTGAGTTGGCTCTGACTCAGTTCATCACCAGAGCGGCTGCAAAGTTCTGGAGCGTCTGGATCCGGGACAATTCGGGTCAAACAACGGCCGTTCTCTACAAGCCCTCCAATGCGACCAACACCTGGTCAGACCTCCCTCAGGCCGCTTGATCGGAAAGGAACGTCCGTGGCAGATAAGCTCACCCTCCTGAAAACCCTTCATGCTGACCTGAAGGCCAGCAATAAGCCCGATAGGGCACTCGACGCCCGCATATTCCAGGCGTTCGACCCTGAGGCGCGGGTGCTTCCCTGGCCGAAATGGATCGATCAGCAGATCGCCGGCCGGGACGATTTCAAAGGCATCAAGCACTTCACCAACTCGGTCGATGCCGCCCTCTCCACATTCGAGGATCCGGATGTCGCATCGATCCTCCGGGAAATCGCCCGCGATCTGGACAAGCCGGAAGATCCGGACAGGGCTGGCGTCCTGCCTCATATCGCTCGCGCCATCGTGCTCAAGAACATCGAGCACACGATCATGAATATGTCCCTGACCGGGGACATCTTTGAGCACGGGTTTCGACCCGGAGAGAAGGTCAAACTCAGCAAAGCCGTGAGCTCCGAAGGTGAGACTTTCCAGTCTGGTACGGAAATGGAGATCGAGCAGGTCTACGAGGACAGCATCGATCTGGTCCATCATGAAACCAGGGTTCTGATGTGGGTCCGGCCGGACGAAATCACGAAGCTGGAAATAAAACACCGTCACGTATGACGGCGCACATCGCCCCTCGACAGTCTTTCGTACAAGCTTCCTGAAAGAGCACGCATGACCGACAAGAACCTTGTGATAGAGGCCGCCAAGCGCCTCGACCCGGTGGCCTGGACCGCTGAGACCCTCTCGCTGACAGACTCCACACTGGTTCGGGAATTCGCAGGCCGACGGGCGAACACCCTCGCGCTCGTCAAATCGGTCATCCAGACGCTCAAGGAGCCCTCCGAGAAAATGCTGGAGGCTGGCTTCCTCGCGTTGCCGGCTCCGCGTCCCTACGACACCCGCCCTGTCCGCGCCTGTTTTGTCGCCTGCATGGATCAGGCTCTCGGCGCTGCTGAAATCCTCACCGCTTCCACGAAAGGACAAACGCGATGAACTCTGCCTACGAGACCATTGACGCATTGGCCCAGGAAGTCGGATGGAACAGCAAGAGCATCCTGCTCCTGATTGCCCAATGGGCAGAGACATCGGGACAAGCAGCCAGCCTCACCCAGTACCTCAACGATGCGGCCCGAGATGACATAGCAGCCTCGTCCGTCATCGGTCTCACCCGTGAGGGCAGAGCCACAATCGCTGCAGGGCATGGATACACCGTAAATGAAAAGGCCCCGGGGCAGTTCGTCTTTAATGACCCGGACGGAAACGACGCCGACAACGGTCCGTGGGAAACGGCGCAAGATGCCTGGGACGCTGCCTACTGGGACGGGCTCGGCGGCTCGATCGAACAACGATCCGAGGCTGGTACACCTCCGGCCGCCATCATCGCCAAACGCGTGGAGCACTAAGCATGCGCCTTCCTCGCAATGCCCACGACCCCATTCCTTGCGGTCTAGGAAGGGATCGAATTTTCAGCAAACCGAAAGAGTTCGCAAAAACGGCCGGCTTTGCCGTCGGGACGCCGGCGGTGACCCTCCTTGCTGCAATGGGCGGCAAGACGGCCATCATGAATGGCTTAGCCGACGTGGTCATCGGCAGCATGCCCAGCCAGGACAGCGACTGCCTGGTTGTATATGGCCAGCAGGACTTCCTCGTCCTGCTCAAACCGTCCGACAACCCTGATCTACCTCGGGCCAACCTCGAGATCGCCAAAGCCATTGGCCACTATGTGCTTCATACCACGATAGTGCAGGAAAAGCATGGCGCAGATGCCGCGATGATCGTCCGGCACTATCCAAAGTCGCCTGAGGAGACACTGTGCCAGCGTGAGGCTGTGCAATTCGCCTTCGGCCTCCTGGCTCCCCTCGATCGGGTAGCTACGGAATGGAAACGCACCGACGGCGACCTGAAGCGGCTGCGGGAGATCTTCCGGATGCCCGCCGAGCTGATCGAAGCACTTTATCAAGACTGCGCATCCGCCACATCCTAATACTTTTGCCCCGGGGAGAAGGGCGAACCTCTCCGCTAAACCCCTACGCTTACAGAGATTTGTCGTCTTGCCTCAATCCGAACACGCGATCATCGGATGGCTGAAATCCCCAAAAGGAATTCGGCCCATGACAGATCAATCGAATCCACCGCTTCGGAATGATGAGGGCCTTCCCATGGAAAAGCTTTCCCGCGCTCAACTTGAGTCCATCGCCCGCTGGATCGGCGCTGTCACCTCCCACCCGGACGCGACGGCCGAGCAGCTTGAAGCCGTGTACCAGTACGTGAGCACCGCCCGGCTCACAGATATTGCCGAGACCGCCAAGGCGCTCGGCTACTGAGAACAAGGCCCAACGGTAACCTCTTTCGAGGGCCGTTCGTGAAGGAAGATGATTTTAAATCCCCGAAAGGAAAAGATCATGGACGCGGTTGGCATCATTTTCACCATCGTTCAGACCGAGCGCCTGGCTTCGATCGCTGAGGTCGGCCTGAAGAGCCAGCTCTTTCGCATGGACAATGAAGAGCTGATGGACGGATTCCTGTTCGGCCGGGACCTCAACGCAATCCGGACGTCCGAACTGGTCAACGCCGAAGATGCTCCCTTCACGATCATCGGCTTTAATGCGGACACCATTTCCGAGATCGTCGACATCATGTCGCTGTCCGGTGGCATCGAGTATCCTGGCCTTCGGGAGATGGCCTACTCCACCGAACCGTTCACAATTCCAGCGTCCGAGCTCGAGTACCTCGACGTGGCCGGAGACTGCTGGATGCAGGTCGAGGACTACAAGGCTCCTCCGGCGCATGCCGACATGCTGACCGTCTCCGCCAACGATAACGGCATCGAGACAGAGATCGACGACGCCGATGTTGCCGGTTCCGAGACCCCTGCCTTCTTCGATGCGCCTGAGGCTCAGAACACATCGCCTGCCCCTGCCACTAAGCAGTACGACAGGCCGTGGATGCCGCCGAAGGAGTATTTCAAGTGGCTGCGGGAGACCGGCCAGTATGTCCCGCGCACCAAGAAGCCGGCGAACACTACCGCCCCCAAGCGCCTCCGGTCTGATGCAGAGCGCCGCGCGATTGCTGGCCACTTCGCCCGTAAGCGCCAGCAGGCGGCCTAAGTCTCACATGTCCGATCTCGACAAGGGAGCCGACGGCGCCATCGCCGTCGGCCAGAGAATTCGCTTTGTCGGCCATCCCGACATGACCACCTGGAACAAGCCGTGCATCGGTGCGATCGGCCGAGTAAGTCGACAGCACGTGTTCCACTCCAAATACACGGACACTGAGCAGACCCTCTGGGTGTTTGAACCGGAACTGCCGGGCACGTGCCTGCCGGCCTGGATGTATGTCCGCGCTCGCGATGTTAGGCCCATCGCTCAGGATGTGCCGCCTCAGGGTGAGGCATCCCTTGCAGGGGATTGCTCGTATGAGGCCATGCTGCAGAAGGCCGGTATTGCCAACGCGGATTGCTCCCGGCCCTGAGACCGAGAGCAATTTTCAGCGTTTGAAACGCCAGATCACGTAGGCGATGGCCAAGATGATCTGCGCGACGTCTATATTGATGGTCATTTCCATCGGATTGCTCCATGAAATGACCCATGGCCACAGGTCGCAAAACCTAGGGCAGAGCTAGCTCTGGATTTGAAAACGTCGCGGCTTTGAAGCTCTTACAGCTTCCCATCCGGCCGGTACGGGCGCTCAGGAATGTTGTACTCGCATCCCTTAGGTATGTCTCACGCTCATTCAGCGTGTCTGACAAGCACCAACATAAGCGCTTGTCCTACTGATTCAATACTTTTCTGAAGTCTCAGTTCCCTCGAAATTGTGGACGGATTAACTGCCGCTTTCCTGCCGGAAGGATCGAACTCGATTTGATCCAAATCCCCGAAAAGAGAATTGAGCGATGGCGAAGGCGGCTCCTCACGAATGCACCCGTTGCGGCGGTACGGGGATGACCACCCACATCCGGGTCCACTACGGCGTTCCTGGCCTCTGCTTCGCGTGCGACGGTGATGGTAAGCGCGAAACCCAGGTAAAGAACATCGAGGCTGCCAAGCGAGCAAAACAGATCCGGGCACTTGCCGAAAAGGCTAATGCCGAAATCCGCGCCCTTGCGGAGGAGCACGGGGGTCAGAACCTCCACCTTCCCTATGAGAAGCGCCGGGCCTTCGCATTCTCCGAGGTCTTCTCGACCGCTCAGTACGCTGAGAAGTTCAACATGAAGCCCAAAGAGGCCTTCGTCGAGCTCGCCCGGTCCTGGCCGCATTATCGGATCTGGACTGACGAACAGGGGAAGCCGAAAGGTTGGTGGTACGCCTGAGGGATGCCACCAGAAACGCGATGCCCTATGATCGAAAAGCCTGCCGATGTCAGTCGGCAGGCTTTTTTCATGCTTGGATTTGCAAACCCAGGCGTCGGTAGGATCAGTTCTTAAAGGACGTAAAAGTCCTTCACGGTCACAGCAGCCTTGTTGGTGAGCGTTGCAAAATGAACAGATGCGGCACTGCCGGTGCCATCCGCATCGTAGAACAGCTTGCCCGTATCCTTCTCATAAATAACCCGGTCTGACCGATCCTGAGCCTTACCCGTCAAATTCGAGCGGAACGCTGCTGCTTTCAGTGCACCATCCGCACCGATCTTCGTGAAAACCGCATTATCGAGCCAGATAGTGTCGTCTGCGGCGCGGAAATCCATGATCTTGTCATTATTCGTCGAGCGATTTGGCCGCACGTCAAAGACAAAGTTGTCCGTGCCGCTTCCACCGGACAGAACGTCATTGCCGGCGCCACCGTAAAGGTAATCGGCCCCACCAAGGCCTTTGATGGTGTCGTTGCCACCCAAGCCTTTGAGACGGTTGTCGCCTGAGTCGCCTACCAACGTGTTGCTGCGGCTAGTCCCGACAATCGGAATTAGGCTGCTGACACTAAAGGTCCCATCGTCGAAGGAAACGTATTCGACATCAAAGAGGTGGTTGATGTTGAAGTCTTCAATCGTGTCAGTCGCTCGGATGGAGCCGCTGACAATATCCTGCGCGAATACCCACTCGCTACTGGATCCGTCGAAAACGACGATGTCAATGCCGGCGCCACCATAGAGAGCATCAAGGCCAAGTCCAGGGATGAGCGTGTCGTTGCCGTCGTCACCAAAAAGGTTGTCGTACCCACGGCCGCCCACCAGGACGTCATCACCCCAACCGCCTTTGATATCGTTACCGTAATCGTTTCCTACGAACCGGTCATTGCCTTGGTTGAATCTCACATACCACTCTGGCGCATTGAGGTCGGCAACAGTGGTCTGAATGTTCAAGTCACCAAGCGTCTGAACAAGCGTGCCCCCATCATAATAGAACACATCTTCGACAACGACGTAGTCGTAACCGTCATAGTAGTAGTTCACGGTGACGTTGTCGTATTGTTCAAATCCATAGGCATTGAACGTGATTGAGTTATAGCCTGGGCTGAGAACACCGCTAGGATTGGGTGAGGGTATATAGCCCCATCCGTCTGCAGTGAAATCCCACATATCGATGCCGGAGCCCCAGTAATTCGAGAGTTCAATATACGCCATAATCGCCTCAGGAGAATTCGACGGGCGACCATAGCCGAGAAGGTATTGCCGGTTAGTAACCACTTGCCCGGCCATAGTCGGCAGTCCCTTCAGGATGGTCTGCTCATTTCTTCCAAAGCGGGGGAATAGTTCAAGATCAAAATCCCCGGAGAAATTCGATGGCAGTAGCGGCTCCCGCAACCGAAATGGGCATGTTCCGGCAGTTCTCATTTCTGAGCTTCCATACGGCGCTTGACGCCTTCATGGCGGTCACGAAAGCTGATCCCAGCGGCATCATCCCGATCAGCCATGACGTGATCAACAATCTGGTTCAGGTGTCCGAAGCGGACGGAAACACGGTTCAGGAACTGCTCCGCGCTGCCGGTGTCAACATCGAGGGCGAGACCGTCACCTTGCCCCTGCAAGACGTCTGGGTCGGCGAGGCGCTCGACGGCGGCTTCAAAGACTACGTCGACGAGGAACACGGCCTTTTCCGGTGCGCTGCCTGATTGGCGGCATCCGCCCTGCCGATGACCTTTCCCAGCTTGGGATCATCGAGAGAACCGACATGAAATCCCCAGAAAGGAAGTCCGCCGTGCCCGATCTCCGCTATCACATCGTTCCGCAGGGCCTGATGATGTCGGTCAATGGGGAGCCGACCTACTGGTTCGACCGCAAGGCCTCCTTCGGCATCCTGTGGGAGCACATCGATGACAGCCAGATCGAGATCCTCCGTCACGGGCGCGTGGAGATGGTTCTGGAGCGGGAGGCATCCTTCAAGGCGTTCTATACCGAGCTCGGCGCAGAGGCTCCTAGAGCAGGCAAGGCCTTCGTGACCGTCGAGCAACTCGACCACGGCACCATCGACACCCTCAATCGTGTTCTGGCCGGCGAAGAAAAGCCCATGGTCCTCGCCACCGCGATGCAGAAGCTGTCGCGGGAAGCCCTCTTGAGAGTCATGCCCGCTCATAAGCGCTACATGCTCCAAGCGGCCTGAGGGAGGGCTTACGATGCACTCTCGCCTGTATCGGCCCCGCCAGGCTCTGGTCATCCGGCTCCAGAGGGACACCATCGCCCAGAGAATTGCGGAGGTGCTTCTCAGTAAACACCGCGAGCCTTCCAGCCCACGCGAAACATTCCTCCGCCTTCGGGCCGAAGAAGCCCGTCAGGCTGTCCGGCATCCAGGCCGCAAGCGCCGTTGATCCACCGTGATTTTCTGTCCAGTCGAGATGGGCAGACACCCTGAGATGAAAATCCCCGAAAGGAATGGGCATGGCGTTCGATTTCTCGAAGATCAAGGTTCTCACCCCAGAGGAGCGGAAGGCACGGGAGGAGGCCGAGCTTCAGGCTCAGATCGCCGAAGACGCCAAGAAACGTGAGGAACTGTCCAAGCACACGATCACCGTGACCCTGAGCGAGTTCCCGATGCACCGTTTCACGACGTCGGGAGACAAGATCGTCGCCTTTCACGGGGCTGATGACCGCGGCCGCCGCTTCAGCGGGACCTACTTCGTTCCCTACTTCCGGGAGCGCTCCGAGATCGATGCGATGCTCTCACCCATGGATCAGGGTACGGCCATCGTGGTCCGCGGCTACTGGAAGAAGCGCACCTGGCGCAACCAGCAGAACCAGGAGGTCGAGTCCTGGGAATTCCAGATCCAATTCGTCGAGCCCAAGCAGAGCTAATCCTTCCATCCCGAACGTCAGGAGTATTCGCCATGGCCGAAGCCAAGATCGTGTCCGCCCGCATCACCCCGATTTCCCGCGACCGGTTCGCCCCGCTGCCGGAGATCTTCGCCACCCTCGACGACGGACGTGAGGTGAGGCTGTTCGACTACTACCCGGACGAACTCAGATTCTTCGAGTCCGAATTCGTCGGGCTTACCGAGACTGAGGGACGCCGCCTGAAGGTCACGAAGGACGCTGCGTACCTGCGCTCCTAAGTCTTCCGATTCCAATCCTCGACAGAAGGATCCCGCCAATGCCAGCTGCCACTGACCTGATCGCCACCCACCGCTGCTTTGTCTTCCCGGACGCCGAGACCGCCGGCGCGGTTTACACGGAGCTCATGCTCCGCAGTGAGACCGACTATATGGGCCTATATATAGACCCGCCGACCAGGACCATTCTGGTAAGCGAGCCGTTTGGGGACGCCTTCGTGTCCCTGCTCGATGATACCGGCAACCTCGGTCCGGAAATCGTGGTCAAGCAGAAGATCGGCGGCGAGTTCTATGACCTCGGGAACGCGGTCGATGTCCTGCAGCAGGTCTGGCATACCCTCCAGTACGGGATGGGCACCGACGGCAACCTTTATCTGATGAGAGGGCCCGAGGCCGTATTCAACATCCCTCCGGACGAAAAGATCGGCCTCTTCTATGACACGGACAATGCTCTCGGCGGCACGCTCTACAAGCACGGCCCGGCCGACCTGGTCGAGGAGCAGTTCGCCAAACATCGTGACGCCTTCCGGGCGGCCGGCTGGTATGAACGCGCCAACCAGATGCGCTTCATCGAGCTTCCGGTGGCATCGCTGACCCCTCCGCTGATCGCCGAATTGAATGCCTGTCTTTCTATTTCTGGGCGCATCGGGAAAATCACCGAGCGC
This sequence comes from Microvirga sp. GN3, assembly GCF_055792825.1. Classification (NCBI taxonomy): domain Bacteria; kingdom Pseudomonadati; phylum Pseudomonadota; class Alphaproteobacteria; order Hyphomicrobiales; family Methylobacteriaceae; genus Microvirga; species Microvirga sp. GN3. The sequence goes on along the minus strand of NZ_JBVVAK010000017.1, from coordinate 79,834 downwards.
CTTGGTCCTCTCCACTGACCGGGAGGGGCACAATGGACGATTGCCCCCACTGCGAGGGAACAGGGGAGCGGGATTGGCTCAGCGGGGCCCGCTGTTACGAATGCAAAGGCACGGGCATCGCCAAGGACGATGATCCGTGCCCCGACTGTCGGGACGAGGCCTGCTCAGGCCGATGCATGGAGACCTCGTCAACTCACTAAGAATTGAGTGGGCGGCTGATGCGAAAGTCGTCGAAAAGGTCGCTCACGAAATGGTGAGAAGCGCTTTCCAGCACCCGGATCTTCTCCTCGACCAGGTCTGCCAGAACACTCCTAGGATGCGAACTCCGAAGTTCGCTCACCGCATTCTTTATCTGCTCGAGGTCCAAGGGAGAAATCGTCGCCCTCTGACTACCTCTTGGCCCTTGTTCCAAAGTCATTCCTCGTCTCCACGTGTGCCGACGATGCGGCGGAATAGCCCCAGCCCAACAGCCAAACCAAGGTAGGGATGGCCTTTGGCGGTTTCTATTGAGGCCTCGATTACGAATTCGTTATTGCGCCGGCTCCTCACCGGCATGTGAACAATGGCCGACCAACAGCATCGGGTCGATTACGCCAGGGGTAATGGAATCCTGGCTTGGTCCGCCGCCAATGCTGGGGAAAGTTGACCAGTTCGATCGAAGATCGTCAGATTTCGTTTACATTTGAGGAAAGGGGAGGATAACGCTCCCCGAAAGCTTGGGGAGAAAAGGATGTTCTCTTTCCTGTCGCAACTCTTCCTGGGGCAGCCGCCGCAGCCGCGAGATTTCGATATCGGGGCGATCTACCACTCTCCCAATCTCCATGCCTTCTTCATGTTCGGGCTTATCCTGCTCTGCATTTGCTTGGCTCCGGCAGTGCTTGCCCTCTGGAAGTCACAAAGGCAGGCATGGGCCACTGGCTTAGGCCTAGTGGTTGTGGTCGGGGTCCTTATCGCTACAGGCGGCGTTTACGCCAGCGGATACTCAGAGGCGAAATACCCGAACCTTCAAGGAACGTCGGCGAAGAAGACCCTAGCCGCCAGCAGCACAAACTCTCGCACATTTGACTAAACCGCACCTGAGGAGAACAGGCCGTGTCTGAATTCATCGTCGAAACGACGATCGCGGGGCCGCAGGCGACCATTGGGGAATTCAGAACCCAGTTTCTGGACTCATTCTCCGTCATTGAAAAAGACAGCCCTGAGGAGATCATCGTCACCCTATCGGGAGGTGACTTGGACCCTCGCCCCACGCTTCTGAACCTGTCCGGTGAATTCCCTGCCCTGAAATTCGCAGTCGTGGAATACCCGGCTCATCCTGGAAAAGATCAGGCGTCCCATCGTTGGATCGCGCAAGACGGGGAAATGAGGCTCGGACAATAGCGACAGCAGCGATCGCATACTGGGGAATGCATTCGTCCAGTCCACGACTCTTGCACGGTCCGGAAGCTTATTTCGGATCATGAGCGTGAAGATGAATTCGGAAAAATCCCCGGAAAGGATCAAGACAATGGCTCGCTTCAACCCGGTTCAGGCAGCTCTCGCCAACGCACGCAGCCAGGGTCGCAGCACCCACAAGGTCGTCGACACCCGCCGCAAGGGTAAGGGCGTCCCCTACAATCGCGCTGCCGCCAAGCGCCGCGACGACTACTGACCGTCGGCCAGTCAGAGATAGCCTTCGAAGCATCGAGGCGCCCACGCAATTCGAATTTTTGAAGGGACAGGGGCATGCTCCACACCAGTCCTGGCCTTGATAGCCTGCGCCATATCCACGCCAAGGGTCAGGCTATTGCCTGTCTCGATCTCGATACCCGCGTTCTCCTGATTGCATCGCCTGTCCTTTTTTTGGCGGGTTTCCTGACAGTGAGCGCCGCACTCGGCAGCGTTCTCCTGATCACTGCCGTAATCACCGCTTTCCTGCTCAACCAAAGGGCTCAGCAGGCGAAGCATTGCGAGTTCCTCCGCTTCTCAGCCCTCCGGCGGCCTCGAGACACGTCTCACCTTCCCTCATCGAAATAGAAAGCAGCCTCGATGCGCAAGTTCACGATCCTGTTCCTTGCCCTCTTCACCTTTGGCGCTTCCTTGGCTGAGGCCGCTGCCCAGTCACGGTATCCCGGAGCCTACCGAGAGACCCGCTACGAGCGGGACCGTTTCTCGGATAACCGGGATCAGTACCGCCGCCATCGGTACGACGAGCCTCGGGATTACGGCCGACGCCACTACCGTCGAGGCGGCAGCGGCGATGCAATCGGAGCTGGGATCCTGGGCTTGGCCCTCGGGGCTGTGGTCCTTGGTGCCCTCGCCAGTCAGGCGCAGGCCCAAGCTGCTCCCCCTCCTCCGGCGACGATAGACCCGCAGCTTGCGGCCTACTGCGCTCGCCGCTTTCCGTCTTATGACCCGATGAGCGGCACCTACCTGACGCGTGCGGGCGAACGGATCGTCTGCACCTACTGAGCGCGAAGCCGCGGCCCGACGACAAAAGGCTCCCAAGGGAGCCTTTTTTAATAGGCGTGTCCTCAAACCCTCTTCCGGGATACCCGGATTAACGCAATCCGATTATTCCGACCCCCATTATAATTCGGATTCTGGACGTCAAACCGGAATTCGAATAATGCCGGATAGGGAATGTTTCTCTCCTTGACGAAGCTCGGTTGAGGGACGGGCTTTGCCTAAACCCCAGATGCCTCCGGGCCACTCCCTCTAAACGATGGCCGAAACCGGCCACAAGGAAAGCCGATGCGTAAGTTCGCTTCTCTGCTGATTGCCGCCTCCATGCTGGCGGCTCCGATGTCCCAGGCCGTTGCGGCTCCGCGCAACCATGCGCCGGAGATCACCAAGGAATACCCGGGTGAGAGCTACAGCCAATACCGCCGCTACTACGGTGGCCCGCGCTATTATCACGGTCCTCGCTACTACCGCCGGGGCGGAAACGGCGGCGCGGTTGCAGCAGGCGTTCTCGGCCTGGCCGCCGGCGCTCTGATCGCAGGCGCCATCGCCAATCAGGCACAGGCTGCCCCGCCACCGCCTCCCGGAACGGTCGATCCGCGTCTGGCAGCCTACTGCGCCCGCAAGTACCGGTCCTACGACCCGAACACGGGAACGTTCCGCGCCAGCAACGGCATGCGCTACGTCTGCACCTACTGAGCAATTCGGCACTGGCCGTTCGGAAAGAGGCTCCAATGGGGCCTTTTTCTTTTTCGTCTATTGCCAAACCCGATCCTGGATTGTCCGATCGACGTCTTAATTCACCCGCTCCGGAACGTATCAACCATGAAAAAGACAGCCATCCTGTTTCTGGCAAGTCTCCTCCCGATCGCAGTACCGGCCGTTGCGGGGGAACTCTACATCTACGAGCATAATCTCTCAGTCATTCATTGGTTTGTCGTTGGGAACGACATCAAAACGACCTATGCCAAACCAAAGCCCAGCCTTGCATCTGCAGGAGTTAAGGAAGACACAGTCCTTTTTGAGGGCGTCTACGAGGGAAACCGCATCGTCGGGACAGCGTATGCCTTCAAGGCAGGCTGCGCTCCGGCTCCCTACGATGTTATCGGTTGGGAACAGGGGAAGGAGATCATCCTGCGTGGGCCAGGTCCGGTCCGCTCGAAATCCGGATGTGACGTCATCGGCTACTCGGCCAAAAGTCCGCACGCCGAGCTAAAGTTCACATACTCGGCGACCCATCATTAAGGTCCGGCAGCTAAGCACCTTGTCTCAAATAGTCTCCGCGATCAGAAGATTTGAGAATCCCCGGAAAGGTTCGCTATGACCGATGCTCCCACCTCGCAACCACAGGACCTTCCGAGCGACCCTATGACGGACGTCGGCCATCTCCTGATCCGCGCCTACAACGGCGATCAGTTCGACCCGTTCTTCGTTCAGGGGCATCCTTCCATGGGCGAACAGTCGGACCGGATCGTCCGGGCCTGCTTCTACTATGCCATCGTGATGACGCCGAAGATCACGATGCTGTACGACAACTGTGGCCGCGGCGGCATGTGCGACATGACCGTCGACGAGATCTCCGTCATCTGGAGAGCCCCTGCCCTGCTCGAAAACCTCGGCACGACCTTCGAGGCCCTGCGGGACGGTACCGCCACCATCACAGCGACTGAGGCTCCGAAGCCCGATATCGATCTCTGGGCACGGATCGCCGAAGCCGAGGGTAAGGTTCTGAAGGCGGCATAGAGCGGTCTTGCAAGTCGAGCCGATCGGTTTCAGGCTCCAGACTATGGCTTGCCTGAACCGAAATCGGCTGTCTCAATGACCTCTCGGTCCCCCCTCAGCGGTTTTATATGTCGCGACGGCCGGAGGAGCCTCGTCTTCGGAGAACGGGCAGACGGCTCCATCGCCCATATCTCGGAAGTCCCAAGCGGGCTGGTTTGCGCATGCAAGTGTCCGGAATGCGGCACCCCCCTGGTCGCCAGGAAGGGTGACCAGACCGAACACCACTTCGGTCATCACGGGTCTGCGGATGGGCGACCATGCGCGACCGGGCCTGAAACCGGGTTACACAAGTTCGCTAAGGAGGTCCTCGCTCGAAATTTGCAGATCTTCCTTCCCACTCTCGAACTCACTAACGGCGACGATCGATGGATTGGCTTCGAAGGCAGGAAGTACAGCTTCGATTCCGCCGTCCTTGAATACCGGATGGGTGGTATCGTCCCCGATGTCATCGCACGCAAGGCGCACCGAGATCTGATCATCGAATTCGCCGTCAACCACGAATGTGGGCCCGAGAAGATCGCCCACATCAAAGCACTCGATCTGAGCGCGATCGAGATCGACCTATCGAAGCTCACCCATGAGGCCCATTCACTCGGGCGCCTGGAGACCGCCATCCTCTATGAGGCTCCCAGGAAATGGCTCCACAATCCACGGCTTCGAGAAGGCGAAGCTGAGCTCGAGGCGAGGAGAAGGAAAAGAGCCAATGCGTTCTCTCGGAAGATCGCCGCTATGTCGCGCTCGTACGATGCCGCACTCAATGATCTCCGCTTGGTCCACAATGAATGTCTCGCCGTACGACGAATAAAGGCTGATAGTCTGGAGAGAGCCATCGGCCATGACGTTCCGGGCTCCGGATGTTTCACGGTACCCCCGCGCGACTGGCAGGCCACGATCCTCGCCGATGTCGTCGATATGGTCTTATCAGGCCGCCAATCTCCGATTACCGTAAAGGGTGCGCTCTGGAAGCTCCAGGAACGCCGGTGGATCAACCGTCGTTTCAGCAACATCTCTGAAGCAGAAGCGACACAACTCCGCAGCACAAACCCGAAGTTCGGGCTTCCTGAGGAGGCAATTCGCTCATGGGCTGCCCTACTGTCCCGGCTCAGTATTCTCGTCCCCATCATTGGTGGAGACCGATGGATTCTTCATCCGATGGTCGGGACCGAAGCTTATTGGGCCCGCTCCGCCAGTCATGGTCGCGGGCAGTAGCCTCCTCTTTCGGATTCGTTTCTCGATCATGACCATGAAGAAATGATCGGGCAAATCCCCGAAAGGATGCTGCAATGGACGCGAGCCGCTACACCCTGAAGCTTCACAAGGACTTCCCCGGCAAGGGCTGGCTCCTCGAGCTCCACATGAAGGATAGCGACGAAGAAGACGTCGCCTTCGTTGAGACATTCCGTGCCACCGCCTTTCGCTACTTGGGCGCGGCACCCCACGGCTTCACCCGCCACGACGACGGAAAGCGTTTCGTTGACACCAACTGGTTTCTCCAGGGCGAAAGCTCCGACTGGCTTATGTTCGAGTTCTGGACCAGCGACCAGACAGCCATTCTCGACGGGGTCATCCGCGTCATTGAGGCGCTGGAAACCCAGGGCGTCTCCGTCGTTCTGCAGTGATAGAATGCCGACATGGCCGATCACTTCAAAACCACCTACTACGTGCTTGATCCCAAAGGGACTGTGCACCGGGTCAAGACCGAAGCCCTCGGGGACCTTAGGGCCCTCGACAGCTTCCGTCGCCAATGCCTCATCCATGGCTATAGCGCCAAGGAGCAAGAACAAGTTGAGGCAGACATCCACGCCAAGATCTATGAGCAGATCTTCGGAGGCGACATCATCAAGCACGAGGTCCAGCACGCTTTCCTTGAGGCGAACGGCACGCTGGTCGATCACGAAAGCCCAAAGGCGTTCTTCGAGGCCATCGGTTACACCCGCACCTTGAGGGATCGCTGCAAAAGGCAGCACAAGCGGTACATGGAGGACGGGAAGCTTCCCGGCGGCGGCTTCGTCTGCAATGACCCAGCCCCCTACCATGTCGATCTGCCAGGGTTCTCCGCCTAAGAGCCTCATCTCCTTTCGGGACATGTCCATGAACCAATGATTGGGCAAAACCCCGAAAAGGAGATTGGACATGAGGATCCGGCGCTTCAGCAGCTTCGACAAGACCATCGGATCCGACCGCGACACACTGGTCAGCGAGTTCCTCGACGTCAGCACTGCCACTGAACACGAGTTCTCCAACGAGCTCGGCCGTCAGCGTTACGCCCGCTACATCCATGCAGTCGGCTGCCTCCAGTATGGCGACAAGTTTCTCGCTGACCTGGAAACGGCTTACGCCAGTGGGGTCGTTCAGCGCCCCACTTTCCCCGTTGGGGAGACTGCCTGATATGGACGCCGCAACCCAGGTCAACACCCCGTCCATGACCTATGAGGCGTAGAAGGCTCAGGCAGTCGATGACCATTGCCAAAGGTACGACATCAATAAGGTCGGCCCCTGGCGCACGGTCTGACGCCAGCAACCCGCCTCCACAAGGGGCGGGTTTTCTTATGCTCTCACTTCCAAACCCCATCGCCTTGGATTCCGGCTCATCTCAATTCTCGATTGGGATTGTGAAGAGATGATCGAAAAAATCCCCGAAAAGGAGCAAGGCGATGGACACCCTCGAGCAATTCACGGCCCTGTCCGGCATTCGCATCCAGGTTCTGGCTCAGGCTATCGCCTGCAAGACAGCCTTTGCTCGTGACCTCCATGAGCGTCTCGCCCAGCAGCTCGCCTACATCTGCAAGAAGCTCCGGCTGGACATCGCCGTCGCAGCCCGCTTCGGAGACGAAGACGAAGGCGCCTTCGGCTGGGAAGGCCCGGACGAGATCCATCTGATCGACAGCCTCTACATCGATCACGGGACCCGCGAGTTCCAGATCAATGGCGAGAACTGGTACTCCCTGGATGGAGACGGCGAGCCGGTCGCTTCTCCCGCGACTGCCGAGCAGACGGAGGGGCTCGATCGCTTCATCGAGGAACTCGCCCAATACGGCATCCTCGTCACTGCCAACTACGTCTTCATCCCCTGCGAGGAGCAGATCGCGGCCTAAGCGCCGCCCTCCCATCGTGTCGATTTCACAGCTTCGGAGAGACAGCATGACCGCCGCATCGCTCAACAAGCCGGCCCCGCTCATCTGGACCGATCGCATGTCCACCGGCATGAGCCACGACACCTACTTCGGCGGCCAGACGCCAGGTGAGCAGATCGTCTACGTCCTGCGCAGCGATCTCATCCTGGACAAGGGCATACAGGAACGCTGGGAAGTCTCCTGGAACACCGGCTGCTATCCGCGCCGACTTCCAGAAAACCGGTACCATCCGACCCTCTGGGCCGCAGTCGAAGCCGCCGAGGCGGAAGTCACCCGGGTCACCGCCCAGCCAAAACAGCCCTGCCGGGCCTGTGGTCCTCACTGCGATATCTGGCGGGAGAGCGCGTTGGCCCTTGCGGCTTGAGAACCCAATCCCTCGATTCCCCTCACGACAACAGGAAGGATTCCGTCAATGTCGATTACCGTGAAACGACCGCGAAAGCGGTTTCCCTGGAAGGGCATGCTGCTCAAGCGGGATTGCTACCGCGATCTCAGCACCTGGTGGAGCGAGAGCTTCTCCCGCCGGAAGAAAGCCTAATTGGCACGAAACAAGGCCCCCGACAAAAGGGCCTTTTTCTATGCTCGTGTCGGCAAACCCCGGCTATTGAGCGGCCAACGCCTTACGAAGCTGAATAGCAACCTCGGTCGTTTCCTGATCAAGGCGTTCTACCTCAGCACTCACCTCAGGCGTCCAAAGCATCGAATTCCGGCCGAACCTCTCGAAGATATCATCCTGAGATTTTTCGAGCTTGCGCTGCCGATCTCGCAAAGCCTGGATCTCGGGCGTGACAACCGCCTCGACGGGTTCGTCCATGTCAGTCCGCGGCACGAGATAGTAGTTCCGGTCCTGATCCGGGACGGCACGATAAAGGTGCTCTGGATAGTCCTGACCCTCTTCCCAAGCCTCGGGCTCAAAACCAGACCAGTCGCCTTCCTGGTGGTGCTCGGCCAGAAGGTCATTGGATGCAGATGAAATCGTCACCGCTGCCGCAATATGAACGGCTGCATGTTTCCGCTTCTCACTCGGAGCAGACTTCGGCATCTCGACAGGCTTTGCCCTCTGCTCGACGACAGGGACAGGCCCATTGGGCGCTGGCGACGCCGCAGCACCCGTCTCCTGAGGGGATACAGTCTCAGGAACAGGGATCTCTGCTCTCTCGCTTTCTTTTTTGGAAAGAATGAAATCGGCCACTTCATCATCAATGCCAGGATACTGTGCCTTGATGGCCGCACGCTGCTCATCGGTGAAAGTGCCCTTAGGCACGATGTAGCTATTGGTCACCCGGAAGGCGCGCCTGCCCTCCTTCAGAGCCTTCCGGTGCTCCGCTACAAGCACCTCCTGATCGTCCAGCTTTTTCTTCTCAGCCTCTTTGGCCGCGAGCCGACGCGCGATCCACTGTTCGCCTTCCTCACGGATCTTGGCCATTTCAGCATCGATTTGTTGTCTGCGCGATTGCACACGCTTCTCGATCACGCCGGGACGCTCCGCGCCCCAGGAGTAGCGCTTCCCGTCCTTGCGGGCCGTATTGACAGATACTGATCCGGTCGCAGCAGCGCCCATCACAAAGCCTCTCACTTCGTCAAAAACAGGAGGCGCGCAGTTGGACTCACACCTCCGAATTAAACCGGAAGGTAGCAGCCTTATGGTCAAGATTCAACGAAGTGAAACCTAGAAGGTCGAATTTAACTGACACTCAAGTGGCAGTTATCACCAGAAACCTCCTGCCAGTCCCGCGCGCCGGATAGGCAGATGGTCGGCAAACTGACCTGTCGCACAAACGGCAGGTCCGAAAAATCTCACCTGACAGCCCAAAGTAAAACGGTCTGACAGGTCAATTTCCAGCTCACCTTTCACACTTCGGGTGAGCGACAGGTCCGAAGATTGGAGGCCTGCCACATCTTCTCCGGCCTGGCGGACACCCCAGCAGCCCTCCGTCTGCTCTCTGGGAGGCAGTCCGTCCGCGATCGAGCGATGGTCGACAGCAGTCAGTCCTCGCTTGCTCCATATACCCATGCGACACCCGACGCCTGGTCCGATCGCGCTCCGACGGGATCCCTGCTCAATGGAGCCGTCTGTCCCTTCAGCTCGGATATGAAAGGTGGGTTTCGACACCACCTGTCATCAGTTCCGGCCCAATCCGTCAGGTCCAGTTACGAGACACCTTTCATTTGGGCGACAGGTCATACATGCGGGCACCTGCCATAACCTCCACCAAACCCTTACGACGCAAAGGTTTGGCTTCTTTGACACTCCCTTGCGACTACAGATGCGGGAGAAAACCAAGCTCGCCTCCTGCCAGGAGCCTGCGACCGACACGCCCCATCAGACGGGCGGGATCGGCCACGGCCCTGCCGGAGCAAGTGACAGGTCTGGAGCAAAGCGGCCTGACACACCAAGCCGTCGCCCGGCCCTCCCCGCCAGTGCCATCGAGGCCGAAGGCCACCCTCCCCGCCTGGTCGAGGCACACCAGCGGACCAGCCGACATGACAGGTCACGAAGCCCTCGGCCTGTCAGTGAAGTGACAGGTCATGCCATAATGGACCTGTCACCCTTTCTCCCGTTAGATCGCAGTCGATCCTGGTCGCTGAAGCTTCCGGATCTCCCGAGTGCACCGGCCGGACTCGCCAGCTCACCGGCCAGACTCCATTCGTGCAAAGTAAAACCCCTGATCGGAGCGTTCAGAGAGCGCCATGTGTCTTTTGCTTGGCCTGAATACATAACCTTAGCTTGACGCTCCAGCGTATCGCATAACAGCGCGTGTGCCCCCGCGATCCTACTAGAGCGTATTCACATCAGTTTGCACTGCCGGAATACGTTTTCACGGCAGACTGAGACGCGCTCTCACTGTGCGCGCGTCCCCAAACCCGCCAGGAGCGGCCTGGAGGCCGGTCGAGGCAGGACAGGCTCAAAGGCCCTCGATCGGCCCGGGAGGGGCCGCAGGCCCCGTTTTACGTCCCGTATGCCCCTACCCCGCCGACGGGCATAGCCTGCGGCTGTCGGAACACCTCTGAGGCTCTCAGACCCCCAACAGGAGGGGTCCAGAGGGAGGTTTAGGGGCAGGATAATTTTTAGGGCCCAATACAGCAGTTTTGGCGCACCTATCGGTTCGCCAAAAACTGCTTAGTGAAACATTGGTCTCTGCGAGGCTGTCCCGGCGCGCTTTGGCTGAGGCCAAATCGCACGATCCAGACGGATCGTGGCCGGGTAGGAGCGAGGCTTCCGGTTGCTGAGCGCAACCACGCCTCGCCATCTAGGCGCGAAATCCGCGCCTATCGTGAATACTATGTGATTACTTGCCGTCGCAGAACGCTCCAGCTGCGGGCGGACGACAAGCGTCCGCATGCTCTCTCGGCCTCTGCCGCTCTCAGGAGCGGCAGAGGCCAGGCTGACAAGCAGCCTTTGGTATTGCAGGATTGTCCCAGCGAGGGCCGCTGGTAGGATCATCCAGGCGCTTCCTCGGACCATTCGGTCCATTCTTGCGCCTGATCCTTTCATCCAATGTCGGAAATCATGGAACGACGCCACAGAGATGCCTAGCAGACCGCTGAGGCTGGGCCTCTCGAGCGCTCCAACCAGAGTTGCCGAGCAACTGCCCTGTTGGAGATCGCAATTTCACCGGCCCGAACCGGGCCTGCTTTCAGGCGCACACTTTGCGAAACTGCATAGCTTCCGCCTGCGCCCTTCGCCCTGTAGGAAGAACCAACAGACTGCTTGCCTCGTTAAATCGAGCCGCTGAAATAAAAACTCTGCCCGATCGGGACACCGTTAGGATCCCGCTCAGCGGAACGCGCCCGAGGGGAACATGCCACAGAACATCTACGACAATCCCGAGTTCTTCTCGGGCTACAGCCAAATCCCGCGCCAGGTCCATGGCCTTGCCGGGGCCCCCGAATGGCCCCGGGTCCAGGCCATGCTCCCCGCCATAGCGGGAATGCGGGTCGTGGATCTCGGCTGCGGCTTCGGCTGGTTCACCCGCTGGGCGATAGAGAACGGCGCAGAGTCCGTTCTTGGCATCGATCTATCTGAGAACATGATCGCACGTGCTAGAGCCAACACTGCCGATCAGATGATCGAATACCGGATCGCAGACCTCGAAGGGCTCGAGCTCCCCAAGGCCACCTTCGATCTCGCCTACAGCGCCCTCGCCTTCCACTACGTCGAGGATTTCGGCCGTTTAGTGAGAGCTGTCCATCAGTCCCTCGTCCCAAGCGGCTGGTTTGTCTTCACCATCGAACATCCCATCCTCATGGCTGCAAGCCATCCCCGTTGGTGGACCGATGAGGACGTACGCAAGACCTGGCCCGTGAACCGGTACTCGGTCGAGGGGGAGCGAAGAACTGACTGGTTCACTAAGGGCGTGCTCAAGTACCACCGCACTATGGGCACCACATTGAACACGCTAATCGATGCTGGGTTCACGATCCGCCATGTGGAAGAGTTCGCCCCATCGGCCGAGCAGGTTCAGGAGAACCCCGGCCTCGCCGAAGATGTTGAGCGTCCGATGTTCCTCCTTGTGTCGGCTCAGGCCTGACACGGGACTCATATATCTCTCGCAATCGAGGAGTGCCGGTCCCCGATTGGGCTCCGACCTTTAAACCTTATCTGAGGCCCTCCGGCCGTACCTGACCTGACGCGCTTCCCCAATAACAACCCGAGTGCTTTGCACATGCCGGCGCATCAGCAGCTCGGACAAGGGGCCGTCCCCGGATTCAATCGCCTCGAAGATCCGGACATGTTCGATATGCCTCACTTGGTCCCGTCCCTCGTTCCGTCCCCAGTGCATTCGGTAAAGGATCCGATTGTACCGCCAGAAGTCATTGTTCATCAGGCGTCCAATTTCCCGGTTTCCCGAGATCTCGATAATCTTTTGATGAAAGTCGATGTTCGGTTCGTCAGCAGCGCCCCCAATAGTCTCTCCTGAAATCTGGGTCGCCTCCTGCGCGATGATGGCCCTTAGCTCCTCAATGTCCTTCTCTGTGGCCCGTACGGCGGCTCTGAAAGCTGCTCGACCCTCCAAAACCTCCCTCAACTCATAGAGGTCTGCCACGCCTTCAGGGGTGAACACCGTAACCCGCGCGCCAGAATATCGATGGCGCTCAATGAGCCGCCTCTCCTCGAGCAAACGCAGCGCTTCACGAACGGGCGCTCGGCTCACCCCGAGGCGCTCGGCTAATGCGGCCTCTTTCAGCTGCGCCCCAGGTTCAAACTCGCCGCTTAGGATCGAGGCAGCGATCTTTTCCGCGACTATATCAGGAAGAGAGAGGATCTCATTCATCGAAGCGTAGCCATTGTAGGCAGTCTCACTTTATACAATCTTACTTTATAACATCTGCCTTCAATGCGATCTGACGCGGTTCCCCAGAGAGGGCCCGCCACTTCTTCCCGGTTGTGGCATAAATGTGTCTGGACTCGGACCAGTCTTCGTATACAACCGGCCATAGTTTAGTTGCGTAACAGGAGACGCCCATGTGCCGGGTCGTTTCGAGTCTAAGTTTGCCCTCCAACAGCAAGGGCAACCAACTTCCATTGGGTCGCATGGCCTCCGCGAGCGGCTGGCAATGCAGGATCATGCCTGCCTCAAACACGCTCGCTTCCCCCAGTCTCAAGCCATACCTTCGCGTCTGATGATTCAGACCAAGAGTGACGAGTGTCCAAGCCCAATCGAGGTTCGGATGTTCCAAACGCCAAATTGCGCCGGTCCCACCACCATTCGAACCAACTGAACTTCCCGACTATCACCTACAGCCGGAAACATTCGGATCGTCAGGAAACTGCTTAGCCGAGTTCCCCTTTCAGGTTCGTTACTGACGACGCCCAGCTGCCAAGGCCCAGAGAAACTGATCTGATTGCTGGCCTCGATCATTGATTAAAAGAAAGAAGACGAGAACTCGGTAGGACAGCGGCCACTTACTCACTCAGTTAGGGACTGGCCAAGCGTCCGCGAAATAGAAAGGACTTATCCGAATTTGCGTTCTGCCGCAGCAGTGCGGTAAAAGAGGCTATGAGCCAAAACGCAAATCAAAACTCAGCCTTGTCCATCTGGGCGGCCAGCCTACTCTGTCTAGCGCTTGGTGGATGCCAAAGCGCCCTCTTCAGCCAGACCGAGCGGGTATCCACTCCCCGGACAAGCGTTCAATTCAATGCGCCAGCGCCGAGGGAGACGCGAAAGCAGATCGCGTTAGTGAGCAGCAGTGCTCATGAATGTCTAGCTCGGGCAATGTACTTCGAGAGCAATCGCAACAGTGATGACGGAATGCTTGCCGTTGGAACTGTCGTGATGAACCGGGTCGAGTCATCCAAATATCCGGACACAATCTGCGGAGTTGTTGGTCAGAAAGGGCAATTCGCCAGCGGCGTCTTGACCAAGCCAACTCTGGATCCAGGCTACTCGCGCGCAAAGATCGTCGCGTCCGAGGTGCTCGCTGGCGCGAGGCACACCGGCGTCGGTCGATCAATGTATTTCCATACTGCCGGATTCAGGATTCGGTTAAAAGACGCCAACTATCTGGTAGTGGCCGGCGGCAACGCATTCTATACCAGGGGCTCGACCACAGAACAGGCCATGCCCACTTTCACAGCGCTGAAGCTCGCATCGCTTCAGTTCTCATCTGTACAGTTTCTCCAGTAATATAACGCAAAAAGGCCGCCAAATGGCGGCCCCCTGCGAACACCCTTACGAAATCTCCGAAGGGTCTGGTGCGTCAGAGCTCATCTCTGCGCATCGTCAATGACGTTGACATTGCTTGCGACAAGGGTCAGCGAAACAACGCGCTCGCCGTCATCTTCCGAGTATGCAAACGGAACAATCGTCCCGCGCACCTCGATCAAATCACCTGTGTTCAGCGAGGACCTCATATCCTCACACTTTGCTGGCTCGCGGACGATAATCGTCAGTTCACACGCGCCGTCTTCTGGGATCTCTTCCAAATTCTCAGACGTGGCCAGGGCGATCTCCAGATATTTTCTCTGGCGCATCCCCAGAACCCGGCCCGAGACATTGAAGCCTGCTCTGAACTTCGGCAGATCAGCGAAAACTTCATCCATTCGATCCACAAAACGCTTATCCCGATACACAACGCTCGTTGCGGCCGCGACAGCTTCGGTGAGCCGGGAGAGATTTCCACTAATTGCGATCGGGTGGAAAATCGATTCCCTTATACTTCCATCAACTGATCCATCCATTTTCCTGGTTGCCCCTTTGGGTGACTGTTTGCGTCCTGTTTTGGACAGGATTCTTATACACGGTAACTCGGACTCAAACAAAGCTGAATCCCTGTGATGGTAAACATCTGAACTATGAATTTTAGAGATTGTGGAAGGACCGCTGCGGGCTATCTGTTTCCTCATCTGGAAACGTAAAAAACGCAATGTTTTCGAGCGATTAGCACAACATTCGTTCAACCGGCTTACGGCGGCAGAACTGCACCTTTTCGGCTCAGTTTCGGACTGCACCAAAGCGTCTCAGTGCGGGTTAACACCGAGTTTGAACGATGCCTTACGGTTCTTTAAATCGGCGATTTATGGTATGTCAGACCTAGTGTCCAATTTGCAAATCAAACGATGACCGAACAAGAAGCCGAAGAAATGGTTCGCCGCGATACCGCTCGCGCACTCGCGATTTCAGGTCGGATCGCTGAGGCGGAGCGTAGAGCGCAGGAGCGATTGAGGCGCCGGAGCACCTCACCAAAGAACTTGAAAGCTCTTCTGGACGCGATGCACTCGCCTGGGCTTCGGTCAGCCAGAGACTTCAATCGTTCGATCGCATTCAAAACAGCTCCAAGGCCGCAGGCCCCCGATACCGGTGGGGTCACGTTTCACTTCTCAGTTACCTATGTATCAAAGACCAACCGGACTGTCGCTGCTCACGCAGGTAGATCTCCATCGGGAAGCGCTGAGCAGCATGAAAGCTATATAGAACGGGATGGAGCAGCGGAGGTTTTTGTAGATCCCGAGTCCCGGCACTTTGATCAAGAGAACGCGGCCGGTGGACAGGTCTATATTGAGCGGCCTGCAGCGGCAGAAGTACAGGAGGAGGGTGCCGTCGTCATTTCCTCTTTCGGAAACATCGCTGATACAAAAGAGGAGCGCCTGGCATTCTGGCGCAAGCTTGAGGAAATTGAGCAAAGCCCAAGAGGGCATAAGTTCACAATTAACCCATTCCGGGGAGCAGAGTTCTGGAGCAGCGTAAGAGCTCAGGTAGACGCTGGGAAGAGCGTTCCCAATGTCTTGCTCAAAGCTATGCAACACTGCCAGAGCGACATCACCCCCCTCGAGGTCACGCTCAAGGATGAAGACGCAATTGAGTTGCTCAAGTTCGCTAGGCAGGCTGGTGACTTCGACACCCATGGGTCAATCAAGGTAGCGCTAGGGCGAGGCGGCAAGGTTCAGACCCGAATTATCGCAGAGTTGCCCCACGAGATTACTGCTGCGCAGCGCCTCAAACTGGCGAAAGATTATTGCGCCGAATTTGAGCGTATGGGTGTGCCATACTGGGCAGTGATTCACGCACCGGATAAGCACAACGATAAACGCAACTATCACATCCATATTGCGCTTAGCGAAAGGCCTGCGAAAAGGATGACCCATCCGAACACCGGTGAGGTCGTCTGGGACTTCGAGATTGCGGAAGTATACAAAAACAAGTGGAGGCATGTGCGAACCCGATATCCGTTCGCTCAAGAGAGGGTTCGGGAGATGTGCCACCCCTCCTGGGTAGGCATTGAGCGTAGGCGCTACAAGAACATCCTCAATAAGGCGTTGGAAGCGGCCGGCAGTTCTAAGCGCTACGACCACCGCTCCTACAAAGCTATGGGCCTCACTCAGAAGGCGAAGAAGCGCATCGATCCGAAGATCTACGCCAAGGAGCGCAAGGGCCAAGTTACAGAACAAGGTATCGAGGCAGCCCGTCAGCAATGGGACGCTGCAAAAACCGAACTCGATCAGCAGAGCATCAAAGCCGCCGCCACGGCCGTCAACACAAGCTACAAAAACCGGGCATTTTTCACGACCCTGCACTCAGCAGGTCATGCGGACTCGGAACGCTTTCAGGGATTGATCCGGCGGTCGGCGGACCTCTACAGCCTTGTGATGTCGGCGGTAGCATCCCAAACTGCCGCAAACTTTGTGGCCGACAAGCTGGTCTCCCGAGCGCGTTTGAAAAAGCCCGCACAGAGAACCAAGGTCGATAAGATCCTCATCGAGGTAGCGTCGGAAATCAGGGCTTCCGAAGGTAAGCAATTCGGGGCGATCGCCGACCGGTTCGCAGCTGAATACCGGGAGAAGGCCTCCCAGATCGCACACATCCGCGCTGATTTTGCCAGGTCATTCCAGAAACAGCTTTTCGGCCAGCTACTCGATCTTGTGGCTCCCAGCAACCCGGGGCCCGGCCCGAAACCGCGCCGGCGCGGGATGTCCCTTGCGGAGGTCTCCGCTATGACCGCTAGTTTGTTTCCAAAGCATACCAGCTTGTCTGATGCACCATCCAAGCCTGCCCCGCCGCCTCCTCAGGGGTCTGCCATCGACCGCTATCTGGGCAAGAACTTTTTCGATCCGAAGAAGGCCGGCAAAATGCCCGAGCGTGGACCCAAACCGGCTCAACCTTCCAAGGCGTCTCAGGTGAAGGAAACGACCACTAAGCGACAAGCTCCAACTGCATCGGCCGGGAAGGGGCCGGATACAAAGGCGGCATCCTTAGATCCTAAGCCCGAGGCAACACAAAAGGCCCCGATCACTACTCCGCAGCAGCCAAGTCCGACCCCGACCCAGGCGCGATCCGATGTGGCTGAACGTTCGTTGCCGAGCCAGGCGGACCAGAAGCCGCCAGCCAAGCCCACTGCCGCGCCAGCTGTTGAGCCCCAACGCACCTCCCCTCAGGTTGCCCCTGTCCCAGCGCCTGTGGCCGAAGAACTGCCGCGGAAAAAGCGGAAGGTTCGGAAGACCGGCGTCGAAGCGCCCGCGGAGCAGAAGCCTACTGCCGCAGATACGGATACCCGCCGTCGCGCAATCCTTGCCCAAAAGCGCCGCACCCGCGGTAAAGGCCGGTGATTTGCAGTTTAATTCCCGTGTTGT
Organism: Microvirga sp. GN3; assembly: GCF_055792825.1. NCBI lineage: Bacteria > Pseudomonadati > Pseudomonadota > Alphaproteobacteria > Hyphomicrobiales > Methylobacteriaceae > Microvirga > Microvirga sp. GN3. Next base: position 62,407 of record NZ_JBVVAK010000017.1, on the reverse strand, counting down.
TCTTGTAATTCGGAGGAGTGCTGATACTTTAGCAGGTATCAACCTCCCCGATTCAGGAATCGACGCGAATGTTCGACGCGCAGTCGTTGGTGGATCTCTCCAAGAAGGGTCAAAAGCAGATCGTCGTGGCGATCAGGCTCGCTGCGGCCTTAGCTGAGAAGGGACGCTCGATCAGCCGCCATGAGGCTGCGGCCCTCTGTCGGGTATCCGAGCTCGTATTCGAAGAGGTTCGCAAAGACCTCGAGGACTTCTTCACAATTCACGCGGGTCGGATCACGTTCAAGGATAAAGATAGCCAGCCGGCGCCGTGGGAGATCGACGATAGCAAGACCGACCAGCGGGTCGCGAAGCACCTCGAAAGCCTGGTGAAACGGCACGAACAGCTCAATGCTGATACCCCCAAGGCTCGTGCAATCCGCGACCTCATCTCGCTTGGGATCGCCGAGCAGCAGGCGGCCAAGAATTACCATTGGCTTGCCCAGGCCCACGGACACGACCGGCTCGTCCAGGCTATAGAGTATTGCAAGCCCCTCAACCCAACTGAACCAGTGGGCATGCTTCTCAACTGGCTGCGCCGGAATGCCGGGAATCCGTCTTCTACCCTTCGCGTCTCGAAGCCAAACGTCGTGTTCAAGTTTGTGAAACCGTCCAATCCGGAAGCGGCGAAAACGGAGTTCATCGGCTGGGAAGCCCCTCCTGATGGAATCGATCCATCAAGCTCCTCATTCAAATGGCCGCAGGGTGCCCGCAGACGCATCTACCGGCAGCGCACAGGTCACATCCGTTTAGAGCTCCCACCGCCAAATATGCACATCCCCTCAGTGCAAGAGGATATTGGCGTTCTAATCCGCTGACATTAACCCGCCCCTACTCCCAGACGGCAGTTCAATCATGAATGCGTATGACGAAATTATCGGCGCAGTGCTGCGCGAGCCCAGCTTGTACGAGAAGGTGCGATTTCTCAGTCCGACTGACTTTGTGCAAGACGACCATATCCAGATCTGGGGCGCGATCCGCGAAAGCGTCTCCGAAGGTCACGATCCGACGCCAGAGCGCATCACCGCGTCCACTTTCCTAGATGACCAGGATCTTCCCCGCCGGCTAATTCACCGAGCATCTGCCAATGTCGATGCCCTGGTCCGTCAGGCGCGTCTAATCTCCGAGGAGCGGAGTAGAGGGCGAGCCATCACCTTAACCCGTGAGGCGCTGAAAAAGCTCGAAGACAAATCCAATCCTCAATGGCGCGATATAACCAAAAGCCTTTCGGACAACCTGGTCAGCGAGACGCCTACCGGGCGCTCTATGACTGCCAATGAGGTTCAGAAGCAACTCCTTCGGCGCTTGGATCGGCAGGTCTCCACCAGGATCCCCACAGGCCTCAGGGCGCTAGACGCGCGGCTCGGCGGTGGCCTGCACCCAGGTACCCTCACGATGCTTGGCGCCTTCGGGAAAACTGGCAAAACCACTCTTTGCGCCACCATCAGCTACAACATGGAGGCCGCAAATACCCCTCACCTGATGGCGTGCCTGGAGCGGGGCGGAACCGAGGTTGAGGAACTCAAGACGGCCCGGCGGCTCGGCTGCAAGGGATTTGACCTCGGCAAGCACAAGGACAAGATCGCGGCCCTCGCGCCAATTAAGCGTTATTGTCACTATGTCCACGACACTGCCATGACGGTCGACGACCTCAGGCACGAAATCCTGTATCACCGCCGGCGCCACGGCATCGTCGCAGCCCTGATAGATTTCTGGCAGCTGATCCAAGGGAAGGAAAAGGGTGAGTCCCTCGATGCCCACCTGACCAGGGTTGCCCAGCGACTTCAGGCTACCAGTGTCGACGCCGATATTCCGATCTTTATGACCAGCCAGCTCAACGACAACGGCCGGAGCCGTGACAGTGCGGCCGCGCTCACCGCCTCAAACCTCTTTCTCATCCTGCACCGGGACAAGGATGCATCTGAGGCCTGGATGGAAACGATCGTCAGTAACATTACAGACGAACTCGATATCGGCAGTATCGGAACACCCCAATTCATCCTCGACCGCGAGGCCGGCCCTCATTTCCGGGACATCACCACGCTCTAGGCGATGGAAGGAATCTTTCCGATGCGCCAGCAGACACACCTAGCTCGCCTGAGAACAGACGCAGGCCTGACCCAGAGGGACATGGCCACTCTGCTTAAAACCAGCCAGCCGTGGGTTTGCCGCCTGGAGGCGAACCCTGATGCAGCCACCGTCCGCTCGCTGCGCCGGTACCTCTCAGCACTGGGCTACGATCTGGTTCATGTTCCCGCAATAAACCGCAACCCCACTTCATTGTAATTCGGAAAACGGGTATAGAGTGATCCTCGGGACGAATTCCAAACCGTTCACGAATCATAGGTGGCATGTCGCCTATCAGCAGAGAGGGTTTCAATGAGATATAAAACGCATCTGGCAGTCGCGGCCTGCGCACTTGCCGTAACAGCGCTGATGGCGGTCGACAGCTCGGCGTCCGCTCAGGTCTTCGGCGCCCTGGAGTCCAAGGGCAAGAACGCCTTTGAAAATATCAAAAATCTGTCGTTCCTGGTTGGCGGCTTTGGCATTATCGGCCTTGCCGTGATGGCGTATTTCGGGCGCTTCCAGTTCAAATGGCTCTTCGCTCTTGTCGGCGGCCTCGCCCTGATTGCGGCGTCTGGCAGCATGATCGACTACGTCACCCAGAGCGGCAGCAACTCTGAGCAGGTGTCAATCACCTCAACAGACTTCGGCGATACGCTGACCGCACGCTAATCTGTTGATCGGCGGCAGAAAGTTTAACCAAGGGGGCCCTTTTCGGGCCCCTTTTTGTCGACGACTGCTCCTCATACGCTGTAAAAGGGAAAACCGAACTAAAGTTCTCGAATCGTACAAAACAATTCGCTAAACCAATAAGGGTGCCGTCGTGCAGGACATCGACACCAAAATTTACCGGCCCGTCTCGATGCCGCAAAAGTTCGTCGGCGCTCCCCTACTTCCGGCCGTGTTCTCCCTGTGTTTCTCCGTTCTCAGCTTCCTCTTCCTCGTCTTCTACGACTTCGGGCTGCCTAGTGCAGTGGTCGTTCTCGGGTTCCTGGTCTCGATTTTTGCCGGCCACGGGGCTCTCGTCATGCTCGGCGGGAAAGAGCCTCATATGACAACCCTCATTCAGACGATGCGCTATTCGCTTCAAAAGTGCCGCCGAATCGGCGGCAAGCCCCAGCGCCGGTTCTGGCCCTAACCCCTCGCCCTTCACGTCGTCACGAAAGCCGCTCACATGAGCCAAACGCTAGACCTCCTCCTCTCCTATCAGACCAGCCTACGGGCCGTTGCGACGGTTCTCGGCGCCGGCGCAGCCGCCGCTGGGCTCGCCTTTACCATCCCCTCGGTTGTTGACCGGCTCAGACCCCCTGCTCGCCAGGAAACGTTGGCGGACTTCCTGCCGTTCATCGAGTTACTGCCCAACCGAAAGCACATCAAATGTGTTGCCGACCGGTACATTTCCATCGTCGAGATCGGGGGCGCGGAGCTAAACCTCAGTTCCTTTGAGACCAGGGCCGAGCTCTTCCTTGCCCGAAAGTACATGCTGGACGAGGCGCAGAGGTCGTCCTTCGCCGAGATACGGTTGTTTACGACCAAAGAGCGCCTCCCGATCAAGGCCTCGCCAAACCGGACCAACCCCCTGCTCCAGGCAATCTCTGAGCAGTGGAACAAGGACTTCAGCCACGCTTACTCGCTTCGGCACTTCGCTCTGCTCGTGGTCAAATCCAGCGACGATCAGGAAGCCTCAGAGTTGCTGAAGCAGTCTGAGGATTTCATCCTCCGGACGCTTAATGCCTATGACTGCCGTGTTCTCGAAGAAGGTTCGGATCCGACAACAGGTCCGGCCGCCGTCCTTGCCCGCTTGATCAGTCCTGTCAGCCGCCCATCGCCCAAGGTGGCGGGACTGGAGGATCGGGCCATGAACCGCATGATCGCCGTAGACTCAATCGATTTCGGGTCTGACGACACCGGGATTCTGCACTTCTCGAATGGTCGCGAGGAAAAGCTGGCGACAATCCTTGGTGTGCGTGACTGCGGCGAGAAAACGTCGGAGAACGCCTACAGGGAGATTATCGGCATTGATGCCGAGTTGGTCATCCATCACGCCATTCAGCCGCTCAATACCTCGCTCCAGATGGCAAAGCTGAAGCAAGAGCAAATGGCCGCTCCGATGATGACGCTATCGCAGAATGCGTCTTATGAGATCATGGAGGCCATCAGCCTTCTCGACGGCCAGTCAGAGATGAAGGCCACTCTGCACAACTATTCGATGAATGTTGTAGTCTACGGCGAAACCGCAGAAGACATCGGAGAAATCGAGAACGAGATCGTCTCGACTATTTCGCGGACCGGCGCCACGTGCGTGCGTGAGTTGATCACCGCCCAAGCCGTCTGGTTCTCGATGTTCTCCTTTGACCGGCTTTGGCCCCGGCAATTCCGGTTCATGAGCCAGAATGTCGCCACTAACCTCGTCCTCCATAAGCCGAACATCGGCCTGCGGAAGTCGGACTGGTGCAACGAGCCGCTGAGTTTCTTTCGTTCTGTGACGGGCGAGGCCTACGCCTTTCAGTTCCACGCGACTGAGGACAAGGAAGGTGTTCCCCACTGCGTCTCCATCGGCCCTACCGGAACGGGCAAGACCACCCTCGTCAGCTTCTTGGCTGCACAGTCGCTTAGAATACCCGACCTGCGGGCTTACCTGTTCGATAGTTTGAACGGGTGTGAGGTCTTCGTCCGTTGCGCCGGAGGCGATTACATTGTCTTCGACGGGGATGCCTCATCTGCCAAGATGAACCCGCTCCTTCTGGAAGATACCCCCGATAACCGTCAGTTTCAGCAGCGTTGGCTCCGCCTCCTAGGTGACGCCAAGGATGCGTTCGACGAGGAAGAAATCACCCGAGCCCTCGACATCAACTATGCTCCGTACCTGGACGCGAGCTTCCGCAAGCTGGAGTCCCTGCACAAGGCGGCCTTCTCACCGCACGGTCATCTAAGGAAGTCCCTGCAGCCTTGGATCGATCCCAACATGCTTGGCGGCTACTTCAACGCGGAGCAGGACAATCTCGATCTGACGAAAACCCGATTGGTGGGGTTCGATATGACCAAGATCCTCACCGACCAGCGCCTTGCTCCTCCAATCGTTGAGTACATTATTCATCGCATCCGCTCGAACGCGACAACAACGGGCTCTCCGTCGCTCGTGTTCATCGATGAGACGGAGCCGATGCTTCAGAACGAGTTGTTCCGAAACAACTTCGTAAAGGTAGGCTTGCAACAGGCTCGTAAGCTCCGCCAGGCATTTATCTTGGCCTTCCAGCGGCCAGAGGCCATCAAGGCAACCGGGATGTCTGAGTTGATCCGCGGCCAGTGCCAGACCGTCTTCTTTTATCGCAACAAGCTCGCCAAACCTGAAGACTATGATGATTGGGGCCTTAACGAGAGCGAGCTCGCCTTTGTTCTGGGCAAAGACTTTGCAGGACCGGAACACAAGTACGCTGTCCTTGTAAAGAAGTACTCCACGGGTCAATCGGCGATCCTGGATATCGATCTGTCCGTTCTCGGTCGGTACCTCAAGGTCTTCTCGTCCGGTCGACCGGCCGTCATCGAACTCACCAAAGCTATCGAGAAATACGGCCAGGACGCATTCCTCGAACCCTACCTCAACGGCGAATTCGCCACTCGCTAAGTCCCTCCCACTGACCAACAGAGGCTATTATGACCCTACATTCCCTTCGATCCCGGCCATCGGCCATCTCTTCGATGCTGGCTGTTATGCTCATGTCCATCTGGCTGAGCGCGGCGGGTGGAAGCTTCGCCAACGCCCAGGTGCCTGTTCTCGATTCCAACGTCTTCGGCCAGGTCCAGCAGACCATGAAGACGGTGACCAACCAGCTCGGCCAGTTACAGAACATCCTTGGCACCGTGAACCAGTTGCAGCAGGCGCTCGGCGAGCTTGGGCCGAGCCAGATTTCCGGACTCCTCGGCCGCCTCTCGTCGATGTTCTCGGAGATCAAAGGGGCCGGCGGCATCGGCCAGATGATGAGTTCCCTTCATGGGATCAAAGCCACTCTGGGCTCCCTCGAGAACTTCGGAAATCTCGGGCGCAATGGCAGCTTCACGTCTTCCTTCAACACGCTGCAAACGGCTTTCGGCCAAGCCTCACAGGGCGTCGGGACGATCCAGAGCGGGATTACCCAGGCTCTCTACGTAAACAAGGCCAGCGGCACCCAAGCGGACGTTGAAGCTATCAATGCCGTGCGAGCGATCAATACGCGCACGGCAGCGACAAGCGCCATGGCTATTGCCATTCAGGGCAAGGATCAGGTCTCCAAGACTTCCCAGGACATCCAGAAGATCTCGGATCAGGCCAAACAGTCCCAGGACATGCGCGGCGACCTCGCCGTCAACAACGCGATCATGATCAAGATGTTGGAGCAGGTCATCCAGAGCAATGCCCAACTTTCCGCCATGCTCCATCTCCAGTCGGCCAGCGCTATCGGCAACGACAGCTACAACAGCCAGTCCAGCGGCCAATAAGACGTCTGCTCACGTCAACGAAATGAGGAGTGCCATGCAACGCAAGAAGGTCATACTCGCCTCCACGGCGATCATCGTCGGGCTCTTTTCCAGCGATATGATCGGGCAAGCAAACCGGCCCCTCATTTCAGAGGCTCAGGCGAAATGGAAGACACCCTGCCAGTGGGCGAGCGGCGGCGCCCTCTGGGGGTGGTTCCCCTGCCCTATTATCGATCCCAAGCGACTTGCAGATGAAGTCCAGACGACCATGGACGAGAACCTGAAGCTAGGAGCCATGATGGAACAGCTTCAGGCATGGCAAAAGACCCTCAGCAGTGTCACGGCTCCAATCTCCCAGGTCCGAGCCTTCCTGAACAGCCTCTTCTCATTTGGCGGGTCCGCAGGGCCGCTCACGACCTTTAAGGATGACGGCAGGATCAACCTTCCCCAGGTGATGGCCTCGGCAAACCCGGCGAACGTCCCGGACATGTCACGCGCGGTCGCGGACTTCTACCTCCGCCCCGGCTCTTCAAACCCGGCTGAACGAACCCAACTTTCCCGCTCCGTTTACACTGACGGCTTAGGGGCGGCCGTGGCAGCCAAGTCTGTGGTCACCAAGAACCAGGACGAGATCAAGAAGCTCTCCGAGGAAGTCGGAAAGGCTAAGACGCTGCGGGACGACTTTGTGGTTAACGCGAAGATCCGCCTGACACTTCTCCAGGTCCTTGAGGAGCGTAATCGTCTCGTTTCTCGCCTGACATCGGGCCAAGCCGTCACTCACCTTCGGCAGATGGGCCAGGATTCGTTCGCCAGCAACAGCAGCTGGACCTCTAGCTCCAATCCCTATGGAAACCCCCAGGCCTACGCGAACAGCGTAGAGCAGGAAGCCCGTTCAGAAGATGCTTTGAGCGCGAAAGCCCTCTTGCAAGCTCAGGATGCTCTAAACGCCGGTCGCCAGTCTCTTGTGTATGCTGTCGAACTCCACAATGGCCTTATCACTGGACACAATCTTAACCAGAGCATTCAATCCGGCGGCGGGTCCGACACCAACTACCTCAGAGACGAACTCCAGACCCTCAGCCAGCGGTATGGCGCTCCTCTCGATACGCCAGAGCAGGTCCACGCGTTCATCAATAAGCTCGCTGCGGAGACCCAAAAGGGTATCCGAACCGCTACGCAAATCATGCAGCAGCATGCCTCTCTCCGCTCAGAGGCATCGCTGCGGCGGATGATTGCCGATCAAGAGACCATTCTGGAGAATCTGCGCAACGATTCGAGTTACCGGTCATACATCTCGGTTAACGCAAATGTGCCTCCATCAGGCGCGCTCACTGACTGATCTGACCCGCGTTAACCATCTGAAACTCTTACATTTTAACTTACCTAGTCATTTCCTACTCATATCCCCGCGGATTGTTCCGCGCGCCGTCGAAATAGATTGGACGAGCGAATTTAAAGGTATAGAAGCGAATTAAAGAACACCGATCACCAGGAAAGATCGAATGTTGATTCGCATTGTTGTTATCGCTCTTACTGCCCTTGCTCTTAGCGCCTGCGGAACCTTGACCCAGGACGATCCTATCGGCATCGGCCGCTCACCAAACGACCTGAAGAAGAGCCCTTGTGCCTGCATTCAGCTGCCAAATGCAGCGAATGACGTGCTTGTGCTGCCAGTTTAATCCTTTCAATCGGCGTCGTTTACCATGACCTCCAGCGTCTCCCGCCTCCAGCGTCTCACCGATCGTATCTCTCCTAAGAAGGAAGGGGATGCTGCACCCGCAACCTCGGCGCCCGAGCCCCAGGTTCATGCTGAGCGTGTGGCCCACTTTCCCTCCATCTCTAACCAGAAGCCGAAGGACAAGATCGGCGGCTACCTGCGTGACCATGATGCGCCTCATGCCGCTGGCCGGCGCGCTGCGGTCTCGGACAAGCTCCTGATTGCCGTCGCGGGCGTGTCGCTTGCCATCAACGTGGTGCTCTCTGTCGCGATCATGCAGCTTATCCCGCTCTACCGTGTCGTACCTTTCTTCGTCACCTGGTCCGACAAGTCCGATCAGGTGGTTCGCGTCGAGCCGCCGACAGGCAACTTAAAGTCGCTGGCCATCCTCGAAGAGGCGAATGTTCGTGAATACGTGACGATGCGCAATACGATCACTGACGATCCGCAGCGCACGATTTACCAATGGGGCACCATCGTCCGGCTGATGTCGGCCAAGCCCGTTTACGACCAGTTCCTTGCGGAGACGAAGCCTGTTTATGACTCCCTCAAGGAGAGGCGCTTTACCCGTAGCGTGTCGCTCAAGAGCGTTCTGAAGATCCAGAACGGCTACTGGCAGGTTGAGTTCGATGTCATTGACCGGCGCATCGGCTCCGGCCTCACCGACGGCGGCGACGAACGCAGGACCTTCGTTGCACAGCTGCGTGCTCAGAACGTCGAACAAAGCATCAGCTACGACAACCGCTTCCTGAACCCGCTGGGGTTTACGGTCACCGCTTACACAGTGGCGTCCAAGAAAGACTAAGCCGTCGCGGCGCCAATAAGATCACCAGGACCTAACCCAATGACCTCCTCGCGCTCTCGTAATCTCTCAACTGTCGCGCTGGCTGCCTTCATCGCCGCTTCTGGGGTGAATGCTGCCCTCGCGCAAGGCACCCCAATGGGCGGTGCCGGCCAGATCACCCAGGCACAGGCAAACGTGCCAGTCGATTATGCCAAACCCGGCGTTCCCGGCCTGGCGCCGGAACCCCTCGACATGCCCTCGCAGGTAACGTCACAAGGAACGTCTCGGATTGCGACGGCAGTCGCCTCGAAGCCCCTCGGGCTAGAGCAGATGGCATGGCTCGATCCGAATAAGCACAAGTCGCCTCGCCAGACCCGTCCCGGCTTCGTGAAGATCTCCTGGCGTCCTGACGACGTGATGGAGGTTAATGCTCGCGAGGGGCTTCTCAGCGTGATCAAGTTCCCGCGCCAGGAAGAAGTCGTTCAGGTCATGTCCTCGGATCCCGGTTCGTTCGAGACATCGACTGCCCCCAACAAGCGGTCGGTTGCCATTCGCGCCATCTACCCGGGCGTTGACGGCAACCTGATCGTCTACGGCAGCTCGGGCAACGTTTATAACTTCTATCTCCGCTCTCTTCCCTTCAACGCTGACCGTCTCCCGGACACAACGGTAGAGGTCGTGGTCGGCGGCATGGAGGCTGGCACGGGTGAAACCCTTGCGTCGACTGCCCCCGTTTCGATGCCGTACACAAACTACAAGGACCTCTACGAGCCAGCGGTGAACAAGGCGACTGCCTACTTCGACGCCGGTGGACGGGAATATGCCCGTGGCGCTCCGGTCAACCCAGGCGACATGCGCAACAACATCAGCATCGAGGCCCGCTCGCAGGAAGATGCCGTCATTGCTCCGATCCGCGCTTGGCACGATGGCCGGTTCACCTACCTGGATTTCGGTCCTAACGCCTCGTCCATGACCGAGTGGCCCGTAGCTGCCCTTGTCATTCAGGGCGTCGAGAGCCCAGTTGGCACCCGCGTTGCTGGCAAGGACCGATCGATGATGGTCATTGAGGCCATTGGGAACATCACGCTGCGCAATGGCGGCCGTCTTGTTTGCCTCCGTCTGGCTCGCCCCCTGGACGATAATCGCTACGCCAAGGACGCGCCAATCGTCGACCCGCGTCGCACCGTCGTGGTTGAGAAGCCGGTGATCGTAGAGCGCGAGGTTCCTGTCGAGGTCCAGAAGACCGTCGTCATCGAAAAACCGGTTCCCGCGCCTGCCGCGAGGCCCGTTGCCCCAGTGCCCCAGCCTCCCCTCATCCGGAAAGGTGCAGTCGAGCCTGTCGAGAAGAAGATCGTGGCATCGGCCGGTCCTCTCGTCGCTCCAATGGCAATTCCCGCAGCAGCGGTTGCTCCTGCCCCGGCCGCAGCTCCCATTCCCGCTCCGGTAGTCGTTCCCGCGGCCCCGCCCCCGCCTCCGGCTCCTGTTTCCGGCGCCATTATCCTCGGCCCATACACCAAGGCAGAGGGCGAGCAGGTCTGGAACCTCTATCGGGCAGATAACCGCCTGCAGGCAGGTAAAGCGAAACTGTCGTGGCAGTCCCAGACCGGTGGGTCCCTCAAAGCAGCTCCCTCCTCAGGGCGCGCCATGATCAGGATCAGCGGCGTGAATCCCTCTGCGGCGGCTTCGATCTGTGACGTTCGTCGTCGGCATGGCGACACCTGCTTGGTTGCGGAATAAGGGGCTAGACAATGAGCGATGATCCCAAGCGCAAAACCAAAATCCGGCTCCTTACTGCAACCAGCGCCTTTGCCCTTCTCGGCGTCACCCTGTTCCTTCTGACATTGCCCGAAAGGAACACCGCGCTTTCGATGAGACAGGCTGCCCTGCCGCCGTCTGAACCCGTGTTTGCGCCCGCCCAGCCCGAGGCTCCAAAGGCACCGCCACGGGAGGGCGATATCTCTCCTGATCGGGCGACGATTGAGGCGCGTGACATTCCGGCAGGTAAGGAACGCTTCACGTCGACATTCTCGATCCGAGCCACGGACATGCCGGCGACCATCAAGACTGTCACCATGCCTTATGCGCAGGAGGCTGGAATTCGTCTCGACGCCAGCAATTGCGAGGGCATCCGCCTCGAAGTGGATCAAGCCTGCTTGGTCCAGTTCGTCTATGATCCCGCAATCCCAGGGCGCGTCGATGGCCGTATCCTGATTACGGCCGCCTCTGAGCGGTCCGATGGTTCAGTCCGTAACCTCACAAAGGTGGTCAGCGTCGATGCCACGGCGATCACTCCCGTTGTCGCCGAGCCGGTGGTCCTTGCTCCAGCTCCGCCCCCGGAGCCGGAATACGATCCGGCCGCAGAGGCGGTCCTCAGGAATCGTCGCTCCGCCAGTCTTCTGACCTCCCAGTCTGATGCTGAGAACCTGACCTACCTCGGCCCGCAGCGACCGAGCGAGGAGGATTGGGAGTCCATTGGCTACAAGCGGAATTCCTCGAGCTACCCGGTCGACATGAGCCGCGTCGTCACGATGGACAAGCCCATTCCCGCAGTCATCAAGATTCCGATCGATACCCGCAATGCATCCCGTGCTGTTGCAACCGTCGAGCGCGACATCTACGGCGGCGACGGACGTCTTGTGGTCATCGAACGTGGATCGACCCTCATCGGAACCGTCGAAGCTATTGGATCAACGGGCGAGGAAAAGGTCGCCATCGCCTGGGAGCGCTTGGTTCGCCCTGATGGTGCGGCATTCGCCTTCCAGGCTACCAGCGGCGATGCGATGGGACGCGCCAGCATCCCGGCCCACATGGATAACCGCTGGTTTGAGCGCTTTGGCACCACAATGCTGATGTCGGCGCTCAACGTGGGCGTGACCTTGGGGCTCAACGGCTCCCAGACGGTTGTCACTTCGGTCAGCCCCTACGGTGCCGGCTCAGCCAATATCGGCCAGGACGCCAGGGGAATTGCCACCCAACAATTCCGCGAGGATACCCAGCCTCTCATTCAACAGTTCACCGAGGAGCAGCTGGCACTGCCCCCCATCCGCACTGTCCCGGTTGGAACCCGCATCACCGTCTTCCCCAACACCGATCTGTGGCTCAAGCCGATCAATCCCACCCAGAAAATGCGTGAGGACTACGCCAGCAAGGTTCGTGCCTCGCCAGAGTACCAGGCAGCTCGCAACAATCCAGGCCGCTCGTTTGGCCAAGGCGCTACTCAGCAGGCGGGCGCGGCAGGGCCGAACCGCTTCAATGCTCCGATTGGTACCAGCGTCCCGCAGTACATGCAGAACGGCGGCGTCGTTCAGAACCCGACCTCCGGCATGAACAGCCCAATGGTTCAGGACCTAACCCAGGCCGGAACTCAGAAGCAGCGGGCTAAAGCAGACGACAGCCTGGATTTCATCACCGCCCCGTCGGCGAGTGAGAAGCTCCAGCAGCGGCAGCAGGCTCGCCAGAACTCGCAACAACAGTCGGCGGCCGGGACCCCTATGGGTCAAAACTGGTCACCCTTTTGAGAGACGGTCCAATGAGCAGCACGAGCACCCAGGTCCTCCTCCAGAAATTCATTGGGCCTCTCTATGAGCGCCTCCTCCACCCTGAGGTGGAGGAGATCGCCATCAACAAACCCGGCGAAATCTGGGTTCGTCGGCGCAAGCCTGACGAGCAGGGGCGCCAGTGGATCCCCGAAGAGGCTCCCGACCTCACGGGACGGTACCTCGAGAACATCTGCCACATGGTGGCAAACCTGCAGAACATCCCGAACTTCGGCGCAGCCGGAATGCCGGTCGTATTCGGTACCGTCCCAGGTGGGCATCGTTTCGCCGCGGGAATCGGCCCGAACATCCAGTCCGAAACACCCGAGGGAACCAGCGAAGAAGGCTCGATCTGTGTCTGCGTCCGCCAATACAACAAGGAGCAGACGGTCGACCTGCAGGACTACGGCATCACACCAGGCCAAAGGCTTCGCCCTCCGGTAGCCTCGATCTTCACTCGGGCGACCGACCCTGATGACCCCTTCGCCCAGATTGTGAACTCCCTGACACGAGGCGACCACATCCTCCTGTCCGGAGCGACCAGCAGCGGCAAGACTACCTTCCTGAACCGCCTTGTCTCGTTTCTCGATGACCGCAAGCGGATCCTCACAGTCGAAGACACGCGCGAAATCCGCGTTCTTCAGCCCAACCGGGTCCACATCCTGATGAGCCGCACGCAGCAAGCCAACAAGTTCGACTACCGTGCTGTGCGCGACCTGATCGTTCGAATGACCCCGGATGTGGTCATGGCCGGCGAGATCTCCAACTCAAATGCGGCCACGATCTGGGAACTGATGACGACCGGCCACGGACACTTCATGACAACCATTCACGCAAGATCCCCGGACGAAGCGCTCACCACCTTCATCAACTGCATCTCAAATGCACGGTCGATGGCGGGCAACACGGATGCCATCGATCGCGACGAACTCCGAGCCCAGATGGCGGAGCACATCCGCGTCATCCAGATCGAAAAAGACTCTCTCGGCCAGCGCCGCATTTCTGCCGTTGCCTAAAATCGAGGCTCCCATGATTTTCCTGATCGCCATATTCGTCCCGCCTATCTCTCTCGTGATCCGAGACGCCAAGTATGATGCCATCGCCAGCTTGGTGATGATCTGCCTCTGCATACTGCTTGCGCCAGCCGTTCTTCCGTACATCTGGATCGCGGCTGTTGTGCACAGCTTCCAAGTCATTCGCCGCCAGGACGACGACCGCAGAACCCAGGAGGTCATTGCTGCGATAAAGGGCCACCCTGCCGCAAGCGACCTTATCTCGGCTCCTGAGGCGACGGTGGGCGGCCAGATCGCCCTACAGACGGGAGCATAAGGCGATGGCAACCAAACTCCCCACGGGTCAAAGCCTCAGCGCGACGCTGACCGCGGTCAATTCCATCGCACTCAACGTTTTTCCTGCTCAGCATTATGGGGCCCATCTTCTGCCGGCTCGAATGCTGTTCAAGGGTTTGATGCTCGCTTTTATCGACAGCCGTGCACAACACCCTGGACTAGACGACGAGGACGCTCCCGCACCGACGCTCGAACAGTTCGCCGATGCCACGCTCTCCGATCTTCACGGCCACTTGGCTGGAGGAGCCAATGCCCCCTTGCTGCAATGGGTCAACGACAAGAGCGCACTTGGCAAATCGCCGACACCGCTGCGCCAGATCGCGGTCACCCATCTATTGACGGTCCTGCAGGATCAACCGGCGGCACGTTACGGCATCATGGCTGTATTCGATGCTCTCGGCCAACATATCACGGATCGTTTTGCGATCGTGGATGCCCAGGAAATATCTGCTGACGCCACTGGCGCTGAAGCTCCGACGACTCTTTCAGCCGCAGCCTGAGATCTGAAATCCGGGAAGCTCCGCCTCCCGGGCTCCTGTTACGCCCCTCGCTCTCTCTATTCCGGTTTCTGTCATGAAGCTCCACAACCCGCTCAAAACAGAGTATCTGCCCGAACACATGACGGAAAGTCAGCGGAAGCATTACCGCTGGCTCGGGACCACAGCTGCCATTGGCCTTCCGCTGGCCGGTGTCACAACCCTGTGCACCCCGCTCTTCCGCTGGCTGATCGACCAGTCGATGAACCAGCGAACCCTGGACGGCGTCGGCGCCTTCTTCGGCCGCGTTGCGGGTGGCGACATACTCTCGATGAACTATGCCTTCGTCGTCTCGCCTAACTACGGCGGCTTTGACGCGCTGAAGGCCTATCTGGGCGTGGCGTTGGTCAGCACTGTGATCTACATGGCCCCGGCTCTCCTCAATCCCTATCTCCGCCAGGTAATGAAGGGCGGCTTTGCCGATTGGTGCGATGACGAGACGCTCGGTGAGATGGAGGCTCGTGAACAGGTAGGCATTAAGGGCGGGCACCTGATGGCCCTAGGCCGATGGCCGAAGGGTCCTCGTAAGGGGCAGATGGTCATGATGATCGAGACCCTCTCTGCTCTTTGCCTTGCCCCTCCCGGAACAGGTAAGACCGCAGCCTTCGTAGTTCCAACACTCCTGAAGGGCGACAACGTTTCCTTCATCGTCAACGACCCGAAGCCCGAGCTATATGAGATGACCGGACACTATCGGTCACAGGTGAGCCACGTCTTCATGTTGAACTGGGCAAAGGTGGACGAACCCAATTACGTTCTTACATTCGATCTGAATAAAGCCAGCCCGTTCTGGGACGTGTTTCTCGAGCTCTACGGTAAGGGCACCAAGGGTCAAATTCCCGAAGAACTGGTTGTCGGCTACAAGGCCCGGAACGCGGCCGGGCGCGACGACGGAACGTTCGACGCTCCGATTGCCCCTGCACGGTTTGAAGCGGTCAAGGCTTGGATCAATGAGCGAGATGGCGCAGGGGTCTACGCAGTTCGGGACCCGGTCTACTATCCGCGCTTCAACTTCCTTTCGCCGAAACTCGTCCCGCCGCAGGGACCGGACCGTGACACCTATCTGGACACAGTCGCGAAGACCCTGATCCCGAACCCCGATGGCGGTAAAGGGAACGACTACTTCGTAACCAAGGGTCGTGCTGCGCTCACTGGATTCATGCACTACCTGATTTCCAAGGTGGGCGACAAAAAGCATTACGACGGGCTTCCGGCTAAATGGAATGGCTACGAGCCTTCAATCCCGATGCTGTCTGACTGGCTTGCCGTCTCGCAATTTGAGAGCACTAAGAAGACCGGCGACGAAGATCCCATGGCAGCAATGGGCGCTGACAAGATGGGCGACTGGATTCGCACCCTCTGCGACGATGTTGTTCCGGCCGAGCAGGGCGGGAAGTTCCCCTCGCCGCGAGCCTTCGTCGAGTTAAGCTCGCTGGTCAACATGGCCGACAAGGAAAGGTCCGGCGTGTTCGGCACAATGGATCAGGCCCTGCTCCCGTTTAAGAATGCCGCCGTTGCGCAAAGAACATCCGCCTGCGACTTTACCCCGGATGACATGCGCGGGATGAAAGCTCCCGGATCGGACGAGGTAAAGCCGGTCACCCTCTACATCTGTGTGAACCAAGCCGAGGCTGGAGCCTTCGAAACTGTCACAGCGCTCCTCTACGAGGTCTTCTCGCAGAGTTTGATCTCCTACGGTCCCGGCGAATTCAATCACAAAACCGGCCGGGAGCTCGGTCCATTCCCGGTCTGCTTTGCCTTGGACGAATTCGCCAAGCTGCCGCGCATCGAGTCCGTCATCACCGGCCCGGATCTTGGCCGGTCCAAGAAGGTTAGCTACCTGCTGGCCGCCCAGGACTTCGGTCAGATCCGGAAGAAGTACACAGCCGAAGACGAGTCGGTCATTATCACGACCACCGCCGTCAAGTACGTATTGGCTCAGAACAACACCGACACGATCGACAAGTTCAAGAAGATGGTCGGTGAGACGACGATCCAACGGGCGCAGAAGACCTATAACGAGGGCCTCTCAAAATCGGCAAACCCGATGGCTTGGAGTCGTTCGGAGCAGATCGAAAACATCAGCTTCTTGCGCAGTGAGGATGTGGCCTCTCTCAAGCCAGGTAAGAACATCGTCCTCGTCCAGAACTTCCTGAACCGACCCATGAAGCTCGATACCCCCTACTTCTTCAAGGACAAGGACATGGTGAAGCATGTCCGCTCCCGCGGGAAGGGGCCGATCGCGACCCAAACCGTTCCTGAGTTTATCTTGAGAGACCGCCTGACTGCAGTCGATCCCGCCGATGCGGCGAAACGGAAGGCCGGTCGGCTCAGGAGGGAACGGGATGACCAGGAAACCCGGCACCTCACGCCGGAGGTTGTGGCGTACGAAGGTTAAAGGCCCTTGCATCTCTACTCAGGCCTCATCAGAAAGGCACGCTCGTAAGAGCGTGTCTACCCCTGTAGTTGTCCATGAGGTCATCATGAGCGCCCAATCGCCGCAAACAGAGTTGCCATTTATCTTCATTCCGGCGGTGTATCATGCCGGAAATCTGACGATCCTCGAGAAACGGGTCGATCCCCTCTACAATCGCAATTGCGACTTCGAGCTTGGATTACTTCCGGTTTCCCTCGATCCGGCTGAATGGGTGGCCCGGAGTCATCTTAAAAACCCTACGATCTACAAACTCATCTCTGGCGAGGACCTAAAGTTTCTCGACGCTGAATGGACAGTTGCGACTCATGCTGCCAGGATCGCTCGCGACGCTGAATATTTCGGCATCGCGGACGCTTCTTCAGGTACTCTTCAAGGCACAAAACAACTTTGGGACGCGCTCAAGATTGCCCAGAATTCAATGCCGAATGGTGGAGGGCATGACCAGAAGATTTGGCTGCTTCATATGTGCCTCGCGGTTCTTGCGACGGAGGATAGATCTATCGACGGTCTTTGGTGGAGTGACCTCCAACAGGGCGCATTTCCGACACAGCGAGGAGGTCTATATCAACATCGGCTTGCCCAGTACACGGTAGCCGAGACCGAGCTTCCATGCTCGAGCACACCTGCAGCCCCATTGACTATCCCAACCGTCATTCTGCCTGAAACCCGATAAGTCGAGAGAACCCAAAGCGGGATCTCTGCTCATTTGGTGCGATCCGTCTGCGTCTAAACCCCAAAAGTGAAATGGCTGTGACCACTTCTAAGAACATCCTCGTACAGCTGATCTCAGAATTAGCGGATCTCGCTTGGTTTGATCTGATCCGGTTGTGGCCAATTCCGACGATACTTCTTGCGCTAATCCCAATCGTAATTGGCAGTCGTCGTGCTCTGGCTGGAATTAGATCTTGCCGGACCGAGATCGAAAGGCTCAGGTACCGGGTGAATTGGTATCGGAGGGGGTCGACTTTCACTCCAAAGCGCTTGCCGTATCTGTCGTTCTCGCCGTTGCCTTATGGGTTCAGGAGGCAGTGCTTTCCGAGAATGGGCCTGGACTTGTACAGTTCCTCCAGCCGTTTGGCTTTGCCTTTCTTGGTGCGATCATAACCTTGGAGGTCATTACGAACCTAAAGCTGTCGGCGCGTCGCTGTAGTGGCAGCAACATAGTCACTCGGCTCTTCAAGCGCGGTCCGGTAGTCTACATAGCCTCGTTCCTGATTGCCGCTACCATCATGGGCGCGATGGCTTTAACTATGCAGTTTTGGGGGGCAGCAGTGAACAATGCCGACGCGTGGAAGGGATTCGGGACTATAGCGTCCGCCGTAGTAATTGCCGCACCAATCTTCCTCTTCCTTACACGTCGATCAGAGGAGAGGATCTACAAACCGCGTTGAAGGCACCCAAAGCGGAAGCTTTAAGCACTTCTAGGATTAACAGAAACCATTGATACCAGTCTCATTTTTGTGGGCGAGAGAATTGTCCTTTCAAACCCCAATAAGAGACCACCATGCCAGACTTGGCCTTTCCGATCTCGGCACAACCCTCGATCGAGGCTTCGCTCACTGATGGCCTGAACCCCCAGCAAAAGGCTGCTGTCGAGGCGTTCCATAAGCCGCTCTTGGTCCTGTCCAGTTCCGGAACCGGGAAAACCCACGTTCTGGCGACCAAATTCATCTACGCGGTCCAAGTCCTCGGCTATAAGCCCGACGAGATCATGGCAGTCACTTTCACCAGAAAGGCCGCTCATGAGTTGAAAGAGCGCATCGGCCGGAAGATCGTCGCTGACGTAGAAAACCTCTATGTCGGGACGTTCCATTCCCTTTCTTCCCGTATGCTGCGGATCCACCAGGCGATCCATACCGGCGAGAAACCCTTCACCATTGTGGAGCCGGAAGAGATCAAGATGACCCTGACGGGCATCCTCGCAAGCCTGGACGGTTTCGGAAACTCCTCCAGCAGCCGAGAGATCGACAAGCGGATCAATGCGCTCCTCAAGACGATCGATGCCGCAAAGAACATTGGCGCCAGCCTTGGCACCGACAGCAAGTCGACATGGATCACGAGCGCTCCGGGGCTATCCAAAGAGGATAGCGATATTCTCGCTCAGTATGAAAAGACGATGCGGGAGAACCGCTGTCTCGATTACAACGATCTGATCCTGGATTTCATCCGGCTCACGAACGGTAATCCTATTGTTGCGCGATCCTGGCGAAAGAAATTCAAGCTCGTCCTGGTGGACGAGTATCAGGACACCAATCCCGTTCAAGAACGCTGGCTACAGATCTTCTCTGACGCGGGGAACAATCTTGCATGTTTCGGAGACGATGATCAGGCTGTCTATGGTTGGCGCCACGCGACTGTCGATAACATCCTGACCTTCGAGAAGCGGTATCCCAATTCTGTCGTCATCAAGCTCGGAATCAATTATCGCTGCCCTGAGCAGATTGTCAGGAAAGCAGGGAAGCTAATTTCCGCTAACCAGAAGCGACACTCGAAGACGGTCCGATCCGGCAACAAAGGTCAGGGCGATATCGCAAGTATCTCCTGCAACGGGCAGCAGGGGATGCTCAACCAAGCTTTGGTTCTGATCCAGTCAGTCGCAAAAGCTCAGCCCAGGGACATTACCGTCCTTGCCCGCACGAACAGCGATGCCGACGAGGTGGCCCAGTTCCTCAGCCGCCACGGGGTTAACATCTTTCGGTTCAATCCCGATGCGGACTCCTCCCCTCAGCTTCAGACGTTCCTTGCTTGGCTGCGTCTGTTGGCAAATGAATCCGACAGCCCGGCAGCGATCAAGATCATGACGAGCCTCGCCGGCCTCGGTACCGCTCAGGCAGTTTGGCGAGCCGCCAGGATGGAGGGCCTTCCGGTGATGCGGTGGCTGAGCAAGCGTGCGGACGCCGGCAGCCTGAGGCAGGACGGCCTTCTCAGGCTGATAGAGATATATCAGGGCCTCCGGAGTGCGACGATGATCTCGAGCACATCCGAGATGATCGAGCTCGCTCTCTCCTATACGGATCTCGATAAGGACATCGAGGCTCTCAATCCAGCCCGCCGGGCTCGCTTCTTCCGCCAGTACATGGCGATCTCAGAGCACGCGCATCGGGTCGAGGATCTCGCCACAATCATCGCGACGGCCCAGACGGAGATCGCTGATGTCGATGGTCGACCCGACAATGCGGTGGCGGTTTCAACGATGCACGCCATGAAAGGACTGGAATCGCCCGTTGTGATCTCCCCCGGATGGAGCAAGGGGAAATTCCCAAGTGGCTTCGATAAGGGAGATGAGATCGACGAGGCCCGCCGCCTCGCCTTTGTCACCATCACCCGCGCGTCGGCCCGATGCTACCTGCTCTGGGACAGCCAACTCGGCCCCTCTCCGTTCCTCAACGAGATGGGTCTCGCCTGATCCTGAGCCGAACTTCTACTCCGAAAGATTGAACCCCAACATGATCAAACACCGGATAGCCGGCTTTGCCAGCCTGGTTGGCTTTCTGCTGACCGTTCCCCTCGCCAACTACTTCGTCTCACGGATTGGCACGATCTGCCCGCCCGACGGACCATGCCTCATCCCCGTGGCTCCTGGGATCATGTCCCCGAGTGGCGTGATCTGGGCCGGGGTCGCCCTCATCCTCCGCGATCTCGTCCAGCGGCAGCTCAGCGTCGCGTGGAGTACGGTCGGTGTCCTGGTGGGGGCGGCGCTCAGTTACTTGATCAGCCCTGCCTTAGCCCTTGCGAGCGCCGTCGCCTTCTTGATTTCGGAGCTCATCGATCTGGCCGTCTACACCCCGCTTCAGCGCAAGGGGCTCGTCATCGCCGTCATCGGGTCGAGCCTAGTTGGACTGCTGGCCGATTCAATATCGTTTCTCTGGCTGGCCTTCGGCTCGCTCGAGCATTTTGCAGGACAGGCCCTGGGGAAAGCGTGGATGATCGTTCTTTCTCTGCCGCTCCTCTATTGGCTGAGAAATCGCGATACACGAGAATTGAAATCAAGCGATCGCCTCCCGAAAGGGTCGGCGCCCACTCATTTCCAGACATCGTAGTTTCAGCACGCCGGGGGAGCCCTCCTGGCTCCTCCGGGATCGCATTTCATGGCCCACTCTTCCTGCCTGCACGCCAGCCTCGTCCTTTCTGTTGTTCTTTTTGGAGCGACAGCGGCCCATGGCAGGGCCGCAAAGAAGCAAGAGAACGTAGCCCAAGCTCACAAAGTTGAGACCGTCAGCGCAGTTCCGGTGGTCCAGCCGGAGACTTCAACTTGCCGGAAGGTTCGGCGCCGCCTCTGGGTTGAAGATCAAGGATGGGTCGTTCGACAGGTTTCGGGCTGTTCTTAGGATCACTGCCTCTCAGGGAGCGACCATTCCATTGGTGAGAACAAGCTTACCGTTCGCTTCCTGCACGAGTCCCTCGACACGGGCGTTACACTGAGACCTTGGGACGGGGCCACTACAGTTCGCCAAAACCCATTTCATACTTCCCAGGTCCAGCGTACCCCGATCGAGAATGATGTCGCCCACCCGTTTCGACCCATCGTATACGGCACAGGAAGGCGTGCTCATCCCGATCAGGTAAATGGTACAGAATTCGACCGCGACGTGTTCCCCGATCACTTCCCGCCACAGGCTGATGAAATCACGGCTGTCGAGGGAACCATCGGCAGCCCGTTTCAGCTTTAGGGCCTTGCTGGATGCGTCGGAATGCTCTTGCTCAGTCCGCTCCACGGTGCATTCGGTTTCATGGACTGTCCTCAGGTAGCGAAAGTCACTCCCATCGAAAACGAAATAGTGGAATCCGCTCTTACCATCACTCGGATCGTGCCAGGTACTTTCATCGTACTCGAACTTGCCAGTCATCACGATGAGGGAACTGTCCAACTCAAATCCGAAATCTGGCCCGCCCACAAAATGTGTTTTGTCGCTACACCAATTCCCGGTCCCGGTGACCACGCTGAAGGGAAGCATCTTGACCTTTCCGGTGGCCACATTAACCACGGCACCGCGATTACAGCCGGTCCCGCAGCCCCAAGTCGTGATTACGTATCGGCCGGCGAAGTTCGGGGGCTGTTGAGCTGCATCCCGGATGCGCGTGCGGTAGTTGTTTTTGTCTGGGTCGTCTAAAATCGGTTTCGCGTTGGCGCCCCTGTGGATTTTACTGACCGGATAATCCGGGAATTGTGGGACCGACACCGGAGGTTGCTTTAGCAGGGCGGCCTCTGCCTTTGCTACCGCAACCTGCTCCTGGACAGACGTCTTTGTCGCCTCGAGTGTGTGCACCAGTGATGGATCTGCTTCGCCCGGCTTAGGGTTCGCCTCACGAGTGCTGGGCGCGGTTTGGGGGGCCTCTGTGACCACCTGGACACCGTGACCAGACCCCGATGCAACTTCGGCCTGCCGCATGATTTCGCAGCTGGTCCGGGCCCATTGCCCATCAGGCGGAATATCCGAGGTCTCTGGCTCCTGATCATTCCGCATACGGAACTGCCTAAAGGATTCCGAGATGGCATTGAGGCTTACCGAGCCGATCTCCCCGGCCGCATCCTTGTATAGGCGCAGCTCTCCTCCAAGCTCTTTCCCGGCCTCGGATGCTCCTACCGCAACGAGCATTTCCTGATTGTCGCTCTTCCGCCGCTGCTGCCGGAATTGAAAAGTCTCGCCCGTTTCGATGATCCTCAAGTCCCACGGCGCGTCGGTTCTCCGGGAATCAGAGATCAGGAAAAATCCGAAGGCGTCCTGGATAGGTGCGAAGACGATCCGATCAGTGTTGCACGGATAAGGACCCGGCGCATACCGCAACCGGCCGATCATCTGGTCAACCGCCCGGGGAAGGTCCTGCAGATAGGCACCCGCCACGAAGCCGGACCCGGTCCCCTGGCCAAAGATCCGGTCATGCTCGGCTGACATTCGGTCGACATCAGCCTTACAGGCCTTGAGACCCTCGCTAAGATGGGTGAAGACGTCCTCCGGCTGGTGCTGACGCTTTAGGGTGCGTTGCACGTGATCAGCGACACATTTCGTGGCAACCCTGACGAAAGGCACATGGGCCCTTCGTTTCGCCTCTCCGGAAGCCTCCTCCGCTGACAGGCGAGCACCCGTTCCGGTACTCGCACAAATAGCTAAAGACAAAACCCCAAGCACGAGCCCCTTAGATAGCATCCTGCTCTCGCCCCCACCCATAGCCACCCAGTATGAATATCGTCCAAAGGGAAGTAAACGGATGCCGGGTGATCCAAATGGCGCATTGGTCGAGATCTTCGTGGGGAGCGCCTTTTGGAGAGACAAGGGATGTCAATGCCCATAAGAAAAGAGCGGCCCACCGGACCGCTCTCGTAGACGAATAAATTTTGATCGATGGGTTACAGCCCTGGGCTGTTTTGCTCCATCATACGCCGGCGCATCTGAAGCCGAGAGAGTTGGGCTGGCTGCGCTGCCGGGTCTTCGGCAGCAGGCTTGGACTCGGCCGCCTGGGCAGGCCGCCCCTGCGATTGCAGAGCTGCCTTATAGACCCCACCCTCCGATCGGCCAATCGTCAGCCGATAGCCCGACGGCATCCCGAAACGCTCGACGTGGATCTTCTCCAGGGCATTGAAGCCGCGCCGAAGGGAGTCCATCGGGATCTTGTCCTGCTGATCCAGCGTGACACCACCGCCCAGACGCTTTTGATCGTCGAATTCGAAGCGCATAAATGCACCGCGCAGGACGAACTTCGCCTCGGTGTTCTTTCCAGACTGGATGTTCTCGACAGCCCAGGTAATCCGGTCTTGGAACGCCTTGTCGTGATCAATGGCGCGAGCCAGCTTCTCGACTTCAGGCAAATGATTTTGGATAGCGTGGTCGAAGCGCGCGAACTTCTCCTTGTTGTCCAATTCCTGGAAACGCTTCACCGTCCGGTCCAGAACCTCGGTAATTTCCTCACGGGAGGCCTCACGGATCATGTTGAGTTGCTGATCCCGTCGATCCGGGTTTCGGTCACCGGCAAGCATCAGACCGCCGCGGATGTAGGCTGCTACCAGCTTCAAGCCCTGATGGGCAGCCGCCTCGGCCCGGGCCGAATGTGCAACCTGTTCATCGCTCACCTGGCCCTGCTGCCGACGCTCCGGGGTCGAGGTAACTTTCGCCGAGACCGGAGCGGCAGCCTCGCGGACCTTCGCCATCTCGGGCTCCCGGCTGATTGCGTCAGCCGCCCCGAAAAGGATTTCCTCGAGATTGAGCTGGTTGGACCGGTCTTCCTTCCAAAGCGCGTGCGATTTGGAGTCCACTCCATAACGTCCGACCGCAGGATGGTTAACATCCGGGATCGCTCCAGTCGGGGCCGCGTAGCAGCCGAAATCCTCATTATAAGTGGCGCGGATACCCGCTTGGCCGAGCTCCTTGAGCATCGTGTCCGCCTGGGCGCGGGGCGCGAAGAAGCCTGTGAGCCCTTCGGACACGAGCCCCAGAGCCACGAAATCAAGTCCTGACTTACCACTCACACCAGCTTCCATACTTACCTGACTTGTCTGCATCGCGGGATCTCCGTCTCCGATAGCGAATTAAGGACACAAGACCTGTACCATAAATTCGGGTACAATGCACCTAATTCGGTACGATTTGCAAAACTCGGACGCCCGAGAGGCAAAAGGCATGTCTGGTCAAACAAACCTATTGGTTTCCAATCCCCGGAAAAATCGATGAGCCCAGATCCAGACTATGTCATTCAGGCCCGATACGTGCCGACGCTCCTTGGCCTCAAGAAGACCCCGTCCCCGTGGGAACTCTGGCACGTGCTCAAAGGCAACATCCCATCCGCGCAGGTCGAGTCCAGCCGCGGGTTCTGGAGCCGCCGCCTTCACAGGGAGTTCGTCATTGGACTCCAGGAGCGCTACTCCTGCATTCTGTTCGATCGCAGCAAAGAGCAAATCTATCCGACCAAGCAGATCCTCTCCCGGAATCTCGTTGAGGTTCGATCGCGCGGGCAGCTTCCCCTTAGCCACGATACGAAGCACATCCACCTGGTCCAGATCTCGTCGGAGAACTACGCGATCAACTGGAATGTGAACGGGGTCGTCCAGGCTCCTCCATATATCATAGCCGAAGTCCACCCCATCATGGCGGCGCTCGGGGTCGAAAGTCTCGCGGTCGCTCTGATTGTGGCCGGCGGTGAGTTCGAAGCGTTTGTAGAGATCGATTTTGATCCTCCCCTTTGGGAGCAAATCAAAACGGCGACGACCGAATTCATCTTCTCTCTTGATATGGATGACGAGCCGGCGCCCGACTTCGCCATCGACGGAGACGCTATCGAGAAGCGGTACCGCCCGACGAACACCGAGCCGGCCGATTACACGGAAGACCGGGCATTCAACAAGCTCGTCACGGAATACGAGACCATCACTCAGGAGATCCAGGGCCTCGAACGCGACGTGCGGGAAAAGGATAAGACCAAGCGCAAGTTGAAGGCTCAGCTCATCACTGCTCTCGGGGACCGTTTCGCAGCCCAGGGTAAGGGGTTCCGGCTCCTCCGGGACGAACACCACGTCGGAGAGCAGAAACGACCCGCCTATTCCTATTCCAAGCTGAAGATCGACCGCCAATCCCAGGCGGTCTGATCGTCGCTGAAAATCTTAGAACGAATTTCAAGAGGTTCACATGCCTGCACGTACTAACTCTGATGTGGCGATAGCCCTTAAAGAAAAGGTCGCCAACGAAAACAAGAAGGATCGCCAGGGCGATAATCGCTCGAAACTCTATTATGTTAAGATGGAGTACGACGCGACAAAGCTGGACGAGATTTTCGGCCCGGAGAACTGGACTGCGGAAATCCTTGATCAGGGCTCTCGTGTCTGGGAGCAGGAGCTCATCAGCTTTAATAGAGACAAACGGGAACCCTACAAGGCACGGGTCGCGTCAGCCTGGGCCACCGTTCGCCTCACAGTCAAATTCCCGGACGGAAGAGAGACCTTCCGTGACGGCGTCGGCGCTGGGGATGCCATCCGTCGCGCCGATAACCCGAACTCTGTTGAAGCCGAGGGCTTGGCTCTTAAAGCCGCAGGCACAGACGCAATCAAGCGAGCCGCCACCCTCCTCGGCAATATCTTCGGCCGCGGCATGGAGAAGGACGGCAGCCAGCGTTACGACTATGACTTTGTTCCGCCCGAAGAGGACGAAGCTGACGCCGAGACACGACCCACCTCGGAGGTCGAGATCGCCAACGACGTCGGCCAGCCTCAGTATCAACCCCAGGGGCGGTCCCAACGCCCTCAGGTCGAGCCCCCAGCCTCACCGCAAACGCTCCCCGCTGCGCAGCCTCAGACGAGGCCCCAGTCCCAGTCCGAACCCCAATCGCAGCAGAGGTCGCAGTCTCCACAGGCGTCCCGTCCACAACAGTATCAAGAGCCGCAGGTGACGAGTGGGCTGGCACGGCAGGCGCACGGACAGGGTTCGGCTGCTCCTTCGTCCCCACCGCGCTCTCAGCCTGACAGCCAGCGCAAGCAGGCCGATGACTTCGAAACGGCACTGGGCGAAGCCCCCGTCGATATCCGCACCCTCACCGATCCGCTCTCCGAACACCTCCGGCTGATCATTCCGCAGGGCAACCTGCTTGAGGTTGGTATCCCCGACCGGTGGAAGAACATCTTCTCGCAGCTCAATGAGGCCCGGAAGAATTGGGTCACGACGGTCGAAGAGGTCGGGACGATGAAGGTGCACATGGCGGATTTCCGGCGGCGTGCCACCAACGAAAACATCATCTCGGGCAATTCCGCCGGTGCGAAGGACATCAAGCATTACTTCGACACGATGGACACGTTCATCGACAAGCGCCGCCTTCAGATCCTAGGCATCAACCAGGCGGCATAGGCCTAAACGGGCCCCGCATCCGTGCGGGGCTTTTTCTGTGCTCCCATCAATAATCCCTTGGAACCAGGGGAAAGTGAAAACCCCAAAAGCTCGTTGAGTACAATGACAGAGAACCTCAAGCTCTCCGCAGGTGACCTTGCCAAACAGATCGGAAGTGGAAAGGAGCGCCGCTACAGCGACGACGAATGGGAGACGCTGTGCCCTGCCCATGATGACCGGAAGCCTTCGCTTGTCATCACGCAGAAAGGGGACCGTCTTCTTCTCTACTGTCGGGCCGCCTGCGCCCAGACGATCATACTCGATAGGCTCAGGAGCAAATACCAGATCGAGCCCAGGCAACTCGGGCGCACCCAGAAACGGGAACTGCGCTGCGACGGTGCCCAGCCGCGCCAACGCGTGGCGCCCACGGAGCGTCGAAAGAAAAAGGGTCTTCCGGATGGTGCAATCTATGTGGGGACCTCCCAGCAGGGGAAGCCTCCCGCGTTTCTACTCAAGGACAACAACGGGGTTTGGTCGTGGCACGACAGGCATGGCCGCGAATGCTTCTACACGGTTCGCTTTGACGACCCGGCCGGCGGGAAGGATATCAAGCCCCTCACGCCCTGGATGATCGAGGGCAAAGTGAAGTGGATCAGGTACGCGCCGCCGGATCCGCATCCGATGTACGATCTTCACCTCGATGATGGGGAAAGCCCTGTCCTCGCAGTCGAAGGGGAAAAGACCGCTGAGGCTGCGAAGAAGCTCGTTGCCCGCCCCTCGGAGATTTTCGGCGGCGCTGTTCCATGGACCACGACCACCCTCGGAGGGTCCCGTAAGGTCCACATGGCCGATCTCGGTCCCTTGGAGGGCCGAGACCTCTTCATCGCTCAGGACATGGACGCCGCCGGCCTCAGTTATGCGTCCCAGTTTCTCAGGAGCAAAGCAAGGACCATCACTTTGCTCCGAATGCCCAGATCCGTCCTGCCGAACGCGAGCGGTGCTCGGCCGGAGGACATCGAGCCCGGGTATGACTTGGACGATTTCCGGCAGGAGGGCTGGACAATCGACCATTTGGAGGAGATCGCCCGCAAAAAATATCTGCTTTTCCGCCTCCGATAACAGATCAAGTGACGAAACCGATATGAAAAGCGGCAAAACTGCGTTATAATTCGTTTTGCCGGGATACCCCATCCACCCTTTGTTCTTTTCATCGTGCCAGGAGCAAACTCCCGATGAGCGCTAAGTCCTTCCTGAACCATTCCGATGCCCCGTTCCGGCGAGACATTACTGTCATCACCATCGGTGACCGTCACCCGATCCAGGACCCCAACCGCCCGCAGTTCGGCAGCGACCGTGATAAGGCCGCCTCGTTCGCGTTCCACATCGAACAGTCCCTGACGCAGGATAACGATCTTGCCCGGGCTTCCTACTGGAATGAGCTTCGCGCCATCGCCGCAGTCGCCACTCGCGGCGTCCTGTCGGCGGAACAAGGCCGTCGCCAGGTCCGCGACCGCGCCAATCAGGCTCTCGAAGCCAGCGACGTCGACCTGACCCCTCGCCAGATCGGGGGCACGATGAATGTCACAATGGCCAAGCGCCAGCTGACGGACCTCATGCCGAAGAACCTGACGGTGGCTCAAACCAATCAGGTCCTTACCCGCTTGGTCAACGAGGCCATCGGGACCGCTCAGGGTCACGTCATCACGGATGATAGCGACTCCACCGTGGTCCGCCTCCGCAACACGCAGGCCTACCGTACCCTCACCAAGGCAGTCGGCGACATCTATGCCGACACCACGGTGCCCTTCAAAGACGACGAGGATGAGCTCGGGAATATCGTCGACGTCTCCGCTGACCGGCGCGAGCAGATGACCCGCCAGATCCTTCGTTCCTCCTTTGCGCCCGAAGGCAAAGCTCCGGTGCAGCAGGTTGCAGACCCGTTCGTCGGCAACGAGACCTTCGAGCGCGCCGTCTACAACCGCCTGCGCCTTGGCGCGGTGATCTCGGAGGTGATTTCCGACGAGAAGGAGCGCCGCATGTTCACGGCGTTCCTCGACAACGCCGCCATGGGCGTCCTCGACGGCACGAAGGACCGCCCCGAGTGGATCCTGCGGACAGATATGGAGAAGCAAAAGGAGAGCTACGACCAACTCGTCGCCAGCGGTTCTGAGCGGGCCGAGAAGCACGGTTTCACGGCTGACCTCAATGCTCTCGCCAAGGAAGTCCTCGCTTCCGACCTCTTCCAGAACCAGAAGCAGACCCTGGCCGACCTTCAGAATGGCGGTCTCGACCGGAATGCGATCACGGCTGCCATGAGCCGCCATGCCTCGCAGCAGATGGACCGGACCGACTTCGTCATGGCCTCCCGTCAGCAGGCGCTGATCGCCGAGGCCTGGGTGTCCTTTGCGGCCTCGGCAGGTCCGAACGTCCCTTCCCGCTCGGCGATCGCTAACGCTGCGAAGCAGATCCGTGAGGACTTCTCCCGCCCGGTGGAAATGGCATCCTACAAGAAGGCTGATGACGGCAAGATCGTGCCTGTGAAGATGACGATCCGCCCGGCGCTCTTCGGCCCCGAGACCAGCGGGCTGAAGTTCCCGACGGTCGCTGTTGAAGGTTCCCGGTTCTATAAGAATGCCGGCGCCATTAACGACTACGTGGCTCAGATTGCCGTGGCCAACAAGGCTCTTCCGCCCCACACCCGCACCAGCCTTGTCGTGACTGTGGATGACAAGTCCAAGTCCTATAAGGCCCTCACCGAGGCCGCGGAGAAGAACGGTTTTGGCGTGATCAACGCCACCGTCTCCGCCAAGACCACCCGCATGAAGATCGTCGGGGAGAACGGTGCCAAGTCGTTCAACGAGCGCAAGATGCAGATCACGGTGCCGAACCCGGCCAATCCGGACGAGGCATTCGATCTGTACTCCCGCGACGGCCAGCGCGCTGCTCGCGGCAAGCTCATCGTCCTGCACCCGGACGGCAAGTCCGACAACCAGGCTCGCATGATCGGCTGGCAGGTTGCCCAATCCATCTCCAACAAGGTCGCCGTCTTCGGCCTTGAGCAGAACGATTACAATACCTGCCAGCACGTCCGGCGCGGCGTCGAGGGTGGCAAGCAGATCGAGGTCCGGGATAACGCCGGGGCCCCGGTAAACCTGGAGGAGGCCTACAAGACTGCCGTGATGGGCGCTCCGACCCCCCAGGAACGTGCTCGCCGCGAGATTCAGAGCTGCGCTGCCGGTCTCATCAATCCTGAGGCTCCCGGCATCACCCCTGAGCAGAAGACCATTGCGACGGTCAACAGCCTCGCTCTCGCCCAGGTCTGCGGCATCAAGAACCTCGGCGTCATCCAGAAGCAATTCTCGACCCTGGGCGACGTGGTCGAGTTTGCCTCGCGTTCCGGCAAGAACGTCGTGACGCTCAGCAAGGAGGAAATGGCATCCCTCCGTCCGGTCGCCGCGGCCCTCCGGGGCGGTGTCGAGAAGCTTCGCAACCCGGCCGCTCTCGAAGCCCTGCTTCTCGAATCGTCCATGAAGGTCGAGGCCGCGAAGCAGAACGACATGCGGTATGACCTCACCTCCGACTTCGCCAAGGCTCGCAGCCTGCCGGTCGTTGTCTTTGGTGAGCCGTCGGTCGGCAACGCTGTTGCGATCATTGGACACAACAACGAGATCGGCGACAAGACCAAGGGTGCTATCGCCCAGCTTGTGGTCGAGGCTCGCGACAAGGGAGCCATCATCCACACCACGGCCGAAAAGGGCATTGGTGAAGCTGTGATCGAGGCAGCCGCGAAGCACGGGGCGAAGTTCGTCGCATTCTCGGCCGACAAGGACGCCTCTGGACTGTCCGACAAGGCCGTGGATGCTCTCTTCGTTGCCATTGAGAACGGCAGCGGCTCCATGGTTTCAGCCCAGGGCTTTGGAAAGAACGAGGTCGCGGCCAACCGGACCAAGGTGCTCCAGATGGCCACCGAGACGGCAAAGAGCGTCGTGCTTGCCGCTGCCAGCGATAAGGACGTTTCCGCTCTCATCGCCGTCGAATCCGGCCAGACCCGCCCGGTCGCCACTCTCTCGCCCAACCCCGAGGAGTTCATGAACTTCACGGCCAACGTCGCCCTCACCCGCGAAATGGGCTCCATCACGGCCAAGACCGGCCGCGGCGGAAACACCGTCAGCCCGGTCGGCGTGGGCTTCCAGGGCGAGGACGGTGTCTTCGAGAGCAATGGCTACAACGCAGACGGCGGCATGGACCCGCAGTCCAGCCCGATGGTCCGCGTCGCGTCCTTCTCTCGTCCGGCCACGGTCATCATGAAGTCCGGCGAAATGGGAGCGTTCATCGAGAACGTCGAAGCTGGAAAGGCAAATACCCTGACCCGCGACGACCTCAATGGCCTGACCGCGGCTCAGATTGCTCTCAAGTATGGAGTTGTGAGGCACCCAAGCGAGTATGAGCAAAAGAGTGCTAAATCCCCTGAAGAGATCTCCGTTGCCATCGCGGATAACGACAAGCGCGAATTGGAAACGAAGCTCTCGAAGCTGGCAGCCAACGACAAGTTCCGTGTTGTTGCCAGGGCCCAGCAGAATGGGGTTGGGATCTAAGCTCTTCTGACAATCTGACGACCATCAGCCCCGGCCCTCGGCCGGGGCTTTTTCGTTTCAAAGGAGACAGACAATGATGCAGGACATTCAGACCCGCCAGCAGGCGTTCCTCACCGTAGGTGAATGGGATGCCCGCCCGGTTTATGTCACCCGTCGGGTCTACCAGCGTGCAATTGGCACAGATCCCGATTTCACGGGTTTCGATGGGGCTGATATGCGGGCATTAGCACTGGTCGAGGCTTTCGCCAGCGCTGCAGCAGCTCCGCTGCGCTCCGACCCAGAGGCGAAATCGGTCACCTTCTCCCACAAGGTCGCCGATCGCGACTGGAATGGAGATCCGGAAAAGATTGAGGATCAGCGCGTTGCGCTCGTTGCCACCATCTCCCGCCGGTCTGTCACTATTGATTTCAACGTGCGTCGCGTTTCCTACGACAAAGCCGATGAGGCACGGTGGCTCGATTTGTGTTCCAAATCCCGCCGGCGCTTTGCCAGAGATGTGTAATCACCGCCACTGTTAACCATCAAATCCGGCGCACGAAATAATAAGCGTTCTTTCTGCATTACACTTCGCACTCGGGCGGGGTATACACGGATTAAGAGCAACCAAGTTTCTTGATTTGCGAATCAACGGAGAAAGCCATGTCGTGGCTTAATCAAATCTCCCTCTGCGGCACCGTGAAGGGCGATATCAGCATCAAGTCCTTTGACGGTTCTGGAGGGATGATCGCTGAGTTCACCCTTACGACCAAGGCGTCTTTCACCAAGGGCAAAGGGTCTCCAAAAGCCTCAGTGGTGGAAAAGGACGAGAACCACCGGATCGTGGTCTATTCCAAGGAAATCATCACTGATGAGATCCAGGGCGTTCTCAAAGAGGGCGACTGGGTCACCTTGAGCGGCCGCCTGCAATACCGTGCCGAGAATGAGGGGGACATCGGATCTCCCTACATCTCCATCAAGCG
This sequence comes from Microvirga sp. GN3, assembly GCF_055792825.1. Taxonomy (NCBI): domain Bacteria; kingdom Pseudomonadati; phylum Pseudomonadota; class Alphaproteobacteria; order Hyphomicrobiales; family Methylobacteriaceae; genus Microvirga; species Microvirga sp. GN3. The sequence continues at coordinate 30,136 of NZ_JBVVAK010000017.1, read as the reverse complement.
CGGAAACCACTTCAATCGGTTCAATTTTGCTCCCGCCCATTCGGCGGAAGTAAGCCCTGAGCGGGCCGCTCCCAGTGAGCTCGCCGCATGACCCTCCGTCTCGTCTCTTCGACAGATCGACTTTCCCACCCCTCCAACAAGCCACGTGAAGGTTTTCTTACTATGGTCCCCCAGCCCAAACCCGACGATTCAGGATCCCGCGTCGTCGTTACCAAAGTTGTCGTTGAGCAATACGCCGTTGAAGGCCAGCAGACGCCTGCCAGCATCATCTCCAGTCTCGAGCGGCAGCTTGGCGACCAGTTCACCCTGAAACGTATTTCCATCGCCGAGCCTTCAGAGGGAGGCCTGATGGGCGCCCATGTCCTGAAAGAATATGACGCAAACGGCAAGGACCTGGCCCGTCGCAGTGCGGACATCGTCGACCGAGACAACAAGCTGGTCGTTCGCTTGAAGTTCGACGGCGAAGAGGTTGCCGGCTTTGAGTTCAAAGGAAACGGAAGCGCAAAGGCGGTCATCGCGCCGCAGCTCGCAGCTCTCTGGCGTGACGGTTCAATCGAGATTTGAAAGTGGCGGGAACCCAAACCCCAAAAGTTCTGACGGCCGAAGGCAGGATCGTCTTTGTCGATTTCGACACTAAGACGGTCCACCCGACGACCGACACAGGATCAGCGGACACCGTGATCATCGGAGCACTCACTCCGGAGGGCGCGGTGAACGTGGGCGGCCGGGTTTACCGATTCATCGACATCGCTGGCAAACGTCCTGACGTCGCTGTCAGGGCGGGCCGGCTCATCGCGCTGATTGGCGCCGAGCCCCGCCAGGAGCCCGCCACCCAGAAGGTCGCCATACGAAGTCCCGAGAGGGCCCTAGAGCCCGCCGGAGGTTAGAAGGATAGAATCCCATGTCTCTCGATCTCGTTTCTGCCAATCCCTTTGATCAGTTTGATCTCGACGAGTCCGAGAGCCCGTTCCTGCCTTCGACGCCAGACTATGCCCTGGAAGACGATGTCTTCTCCGAAATCGAAGACCATAGCTCCCTTGGGCATGCTGCGGTCTTCGATGCGGAGGAATCCCGCACCAGAGCTCTTACCAGCCTCATTGAGATCCAGGAGGCTGCGGTCACCCATGGAATCGATCCACTCCTGATCCTGGCCGGCGCCGGAACCGGCAAAACGAAGTCACTTACCTCCCGCATCGGCTATCTTGTCGGGTCGCAGCGCGTTCAGCCTCATCAGGTCCTGGCGGTTACGTTCACCCGTAAAGCCTCTCAGGAGATGAAACACCGCCTCGCGAACATGATGGGACCCGTGGCGAAGGCCATGGACGTGGGCACCTTTCATGCCATTTCGGCTCGCCTTCTCCGGGACAATGCCGACCGGGCCGGTCTGGAGCCGAACTTTTCCGTCTTGGATGCCGACGACCAGAAGAACGTCGTCAAGGATTGCTACGCCAGCCTCACCTATGGCGAGCATATCGTTCCTCCCGATTCCACTGACGCCCGCCGCCAAGTCGACTATGCATTCATCCTGGACTGCATTGAGGCCAAAAAGACAGGCCGCGGATTCCCGCCCAATTTTAATCGCGGCACGTTCCTGACGCCCCACGGTATCGAGCAGATGTACCACCGCTATGAGCGTTCCAAAGAGCGCATGAACGCGGTCGATTACAACGATATCCTGATCAAATGCCGTGACCTTCTACGGGACGATGAAGCTGTCCGCCGCTACTATCAGACCCTCTGGCGTGCCGTCCTGGTCGACGAGTATCAGGACACCAATGACATTCAGCAGGAATGGCTGGATCTCATTACTGACCACGGCCAAGGGTGCTACTTCACCTGCGTTGGTGACGACGACCAGTCCGTCTACAGCTTCCGTGGCGCCAACATCGACAACATTCTCAGCTTTGCCGACCGTTACCCCGGTGCCCGGATCATTCGCCTTGAGCAGAACTTCCGCTCGACCCGGGCCATCCTCGATGCCGCCAACCATGTGATCGCCGGAAACGAGAGCCGTCACGGCAAGGCCCTCTTCACCAAGGGAACCCAGGGCAACCCTGTTCTCGTCCACGAATTCTCTGAAGATCGGGGGGAGGTCTCCTGGATCGTCGATGACATCGAGAGAAAACTGAAAGGCGGTCTTCGTCCCAGCCAGATTGCGATCATTTCCCGGGCATCGATGGAGCTCAACGGCTTCCAGCCGGCACTGACGATGCGTCGAATCCCATTCACCGTTACCGCGGGCCGGAAGTACAACCAAACGGCCGAGATCAAGACCCTTTCGGCATACCTCCGCCTTATGCTGAACCGGTCCGACAATGCGGCCTTCGAATATGCGATCGACGCCAAGCCCAGAGGGTTCGGCAAGGAGAGCCTGGCGAAGCTGTCAGATACCGCCCGGATCACTGAACTTCCGATGATCGACATTCTGGCAGACCAGATCCGGAACGGCGCAATCCGAAAGGCAGCTGTCGAAAAGGTCAAAGCCTTCATCGAGTTTATCGACGAGATCGGTGACGATTACCGCCTGGGGGTTCCCCTAGACGAGGTGATCCAGAAGGTCATTGTCGAATGCGGCATCAATGAGCACGTCCAGGAACTCCGCGAGAAAGCCGAGAACCAGTCTGACCGCAAGAAAGCCGACCAGTTCCGCAAGCAGGCGTCCGCCATCGAGGAGCGCGTCGAGCAATACCTGTTCCACGCCAAGGAGCAGGCGAACATCCAGGACTTCGTGGACTCGATGAGCCTTCTGGAGACTGACAGCTCAGTCGATGACGCCGTATGGCTCGGCACAATCCATGCGGCCAAGGGGCTGGAGTTCGATTACGTCTATCTGGTTGGCTGGGAGGAAGGGATTTTCCCTGTCGTTCGCCCCGACACCGACCTCGAGGAGGAGCGTCGTCTGGCCTATGTCGCGATGACCCGCGCCAAGCTCAGCCTCCTCATCAGCTATGCCAAAAGCCGGATCAATCGGACGAACGACGGATCAGAAAGGCGCCCGAATGTCTACATTAACGATATCATCGAAGCCAATCTGTGCACGTTCAAGCAGTTCCATTAGAGCAATCTCTTGCTTCCTTTCCCGAAGCAGCGGTTGAGGATATGACTTTTTAATTCCCCAGGTAGGAATTCACGATGAAGAAGACACTTTTGACCTTTCTCGCAGCGACCTTCAGCCTTTCCGGCGCTGCTTTGGCTCAGGACTGGCAGGTCCTGACCTACAGCAATCTGCGCAAACCTGCTGCCGAAACGCCAGCAATGTCGCAGATCTGGGGCGATCTCATTGCGGATAACAACCGCTACTTCCGCGACGAATTGCAAGATCCCCGATTCAAGACCGGCAACGCTCCGGCCGAATTCCTGTCCCACACCTTTACCGACGGCCAGGAGCAGATCACCGTGAGCCTGATCAACATCGCCCGTCGGTGTGACAACGGTGCTAATTCTGCATCGAGCACGGACATTCACGGCATTTGCCCGCTTCGGGTGGTGGTGACCGGGCCCAGCGGCTCCAAGACAACCCGAACCACGGGATGCTTCCTTGTGGTCCCGCCAGGCGATCCGTCAAACCTAGACCCGCGCAAGAACGCCACCTTTGCCGCTTACGACCCCAAGCAGCGGACGGTGACGGTCCGGGCCCTCCGCGACGGCCGCCCGCTCAATGGATGCACCGCAACCGTGAAAATTGACTAGACCGATCTGCGAAGTATAACGCGAAAGGCCGAGTTAAAAAGCATATTCCCGATAGAAAGAGGGCTGGCGCCGTGGTAACCCACGAGATGGCGTCAGCCCTTTTTTTGTTGAAGGGCCGATGATTTGAGAACGCAACCACGGTGTCGGCTGAATGAGAATGAGCGCCCCCTTACGCTGGATTGCCCTTCTGGCAATCCTCCTTGTTGGTAGTGTCGGCTTCATATCAGAGGCATGGGCTGGAAAATCGCAACTCGGGCCCAAGACAAACTACTCGGCCAGCGATATTGCCAATGCAGTGCGCAACTCCAACCTCAACCCGAGCCTGCGCCAGTATGCCGACCAGATGGGCAATCTTGGAATGTTCGAGTCCGGAGGCAACGCAGGCATTTACAACGGAAGTTGCTGCACCGGCGTGTTTCAGCTCAACCGCTCAAATCTCGCTGCCGCCGGCTACACGCCCGAGGAATACGCAAACTCCAGCCTCGACGAGCAAGTACGGGTGTGGGCCAACCTCACCAACCAGGGAGCCAATACTGCCGTCGTTCGCCAGCTTCAACAGATGGGAACATTCGATGGCCAGCCCGTCGATGGCGCCATGATCATGGCCTGCATTCAGCTGGGCACAGGGAACTGTCAAAAGATGGTTCAGTCCGGCAAATGCTCGGGCTTCTCAGATATCAACGGGACCACAATCTGCAAAATGGCAGACAAGATGCGGACCGGCGCGTCGACTCCAACGGAAGTCTCTGACCCATTCCAGAACATTGCCGACGGGACCGACACCTCCGATCTGTCCTCTCGCCCCGACCTCCAGGTCTCGGAATGCTGGGGCTGCGATGGAGTTGCCCGCGTCATTGAGATCACGGGCCGCATCGGCCCCGCTCTCATCAACAAGTTCGGCACGGAGGCAGCGAAACTCATGGGGGTGATCTTCAGCATCGTCTTCGCGCTGCTGATCGCCGGCAGGCTGTTCTGGATCACCCGGTCAGGCGGATGGAACGACATCTTCTGGTTGGTGATGCGGTTTACCTTCGTGATCACGCTGATCGGAACCGGATCCGTCTATACAGAAATCGTCCGCCCCTATGTCCTCGTCCCGTCCATGTCTCTCGGTGGGGAACTCGGAACGAAATTGGCCAGTGTGGGAAACAACGCGTTCAAGAACAACAAATCCACTGGTGTCTGCCGCTATGATCGGATCAGCGGGACCGACCAGGAAATCATCCGTGCTGGTGAGAGCGTGATCAAGCTAGTTTGCGCTGTCCATCTGACGGTCAGCGAGGCAATCAAGAAGGGTTCGGAGCCAGCAAGCAAAATCGAAACAGCTGATTCCTCGGTAAGAAGCACAATAGTCAGCTTCGCCCTTTCGATCTTCTTTTTCATTGTCTTCGGACTTTACTGGCTCGCGCTCTTGCTCTTCGCCTTCCAGATCGTCGAAGCACTGGTTCGCATGGGGTTTTTCGTGGCCTTCGCTCCCTTCCTTGCCTATGCGTGGGTCTACAAATCCACCCAGAAGACCTTCACCAACGCGCTCCGGAGCTTCTTCTACGGCTCGGTTCTCCTCGTTATGTCCGGCCTCCTCTCGGCCATTGTCCTCTTTGTTCTCTCGCAAGGGATACAAAAGGCTGGCACCCCGACCGACATCTCGATCGGCAGCGCACAGGGTATGGGCAACGCCATCTACTTCCTGATCTATTCCTTCGCTACCGCCGCAATGTCCGCCTCCCTCATGCGAGCCGCGCCGAGCCTCGCGGCATCGATCTCGAGCTATCAGGGAATGGCAGGGGAGAATTCCTTCGCTGCAGGCGCTGTCTCTGGCATCATGCACGGGGCGCGTGTTGCAGCCTCGCTGGGTGGGACTGTTGCCCTCGGGGCTGGAGGACTGGCAGGCAGGACCATCGGGTTTGCCGGCCCCAAAGCCTTCGACTTCCTCAAGGGCGCAGCCAAGGGCGCTGTTGGCGGCGCCACAGGGATCCCAAATATCCCAGGGGCAGCTTCGACCACGCAGACGGTCAAGGCGTTCTCCGCTGGCCCATAAGCATACCATTTTTCTATCAGGAAAAGCCCTCGGCCGGCTGGCGCGAGGGCTTTTGATTTTGAATTTGGTTGACAAGAACGGGCCCGGGAAACTCTTATGAGCCGGAGATCGCCGGGGCCTACGTTGCAATGTTATTTCTGATTAGTGAAGTGTGAAAATCGGGACGCTAGAATCCCCTAAAAGAAAGATCATCACATGTTCATCTTCGCCATCATCCTCGCTTTCCTCGCGCCGTTCTTCTGGCGTGTGTTCTGGAAGAGCTACGATGAATTCGACGACCTGGAGAACCGGCTTCTGGCTGGCATGCCTGAGGTCGTCGGGCACATCATCGGCGCTCTCGTCTTTGCCGCGATCATCGCACTTGGCCTCTACAAGCTGGCTGAGTTTACGATCGAGGCTGCCGCCGGCACCGCCATCACGGTTGCGGCCGTTCTCCTGCGGCTCAATCTCGGTACTTTCGAGAGCCGGATCATCGCCAGGATCGTCGCTTCGGTCTATGGCGGCGTGATGGCCCTTAAGGCTCGAAGCATCCGGTAGTCTTACCAAAACGAAGGGGGCGGTTTTCCGCCCCCTTTTTCTATTCGCTCCGAGTGCCCTCGTCCTCGTCTCCAGGACGTTTCGGTTGCGCATGGCGTACCAAGCCAACCAGCCTTCGGCGGGCCTCTGGCTCCCTTGCCCGCCAGCACAACAAGCCGATCAGCCCGAACAAGATCAGGACAGCGAGGCCCAAAACCACTCTGATCACCAGCTCGCCTCCAGTTGAGGTCAAGAATGTCAGAGCCAGGTAACCAACCACCCCGATCACGCCTAACAGGGCTAGTTCAGATCGGTGGCGAAATCGTCTGTCCCGGGTGCCGGAGGATTCGAACCAGCTCATCCTCTATGCCTTGTGAGTCCGAGAAGTTTCCTCCTCAAGGAGCTTACGCTCGACGTACTGGCAAAGGCTCGGGTAGGTCACCAGGAACCCGTCACCAGTAGGCTCCTCACGGCGGCAGAGTGCCGGTTTCAGGTTTTGATAGTCGGCCACAGAGCCCCAGCACGCGAGGATATAGTCGTAAATACGCCCCTGTTGGATTTCGCGCTCCGAGATCTCGAAGTGGTGGATGAAAGGGGCACCGTCAGAGTTCCTAAGGAAGATTACGCTGCACTTCGTTTTTGGCTCATCCTGGGCGGCTCTAATTTTTGTTACGGCGTTCATCAGCGACAAAGCTCCATGAGAAAGTTTCGACCACCTGGGGGAACTCAAATTCGCAAATCAAGATTTGCAATGCGTTAGAAGGTCGGTATAACTCTTACCATAAACGTCGGGTTTGAAGCACACATAAAAACCCAAAAGGGTTGGTCCCATGCGCGGCACACCATTTGCGATTGCCAACAGCTTTAAAAGCGCCTCCCTCGCTTTCATTTTCCTCGTCGAGTTGGCCGCCCCGTACTTGCCTGACTTCATTGCGAGGTACGTCGTCGGCACACTCCTTCCCATCAACGAGCGATACCCCATCATTCTTCTTCTCGTAGTGGTGCTCGCAGTTATCTTCATCGCAGCATCTATGAAGGAAGTTCGCCACTGGATGAGGTTCCTGTTCAATGGCCTGGTCACCCTAACAGTGATCACCGCACCCATCGTTGTGCTCGCTCGCTTCGTCCCGCTCACCGTTGCGGTCGCCGTCGTAACCGTCTTCTTCCTCCTGACTGGGCTTATCATCACCTATCTCACTCCCAGGTCAGACAGCCGGCTTGCCTGACGCAGGCCCGCCTTAAAACCATCTCTTCACTTCAGGATCGAAATGCACATCAGGCTTTCACGCGCTGATATCGACCGTTATTGCCAGGACACCAGAGACTACGAAGATCTCGACCAGCCCGAACTATGGCTATCGCACAAAGCCCGAAAGATCCTGTTCCATACTTGCGGAATCAGCCCAAAGCTGCAGGACACGCTGGAGGCTCATTATGGAGGGCGGCTCCCCTTCGTCCTCGCTACTGATCCCTTTCGCCTCTTCGCCGAGATCGACGCCATCTCCTTTGAAAAGGCCGCTCGTCTTTGGCGGAGAACCGCGGAAAGCGCAGACCGGCGCTGCATGCTCCGGGCCGCGATCCTCGAAGCCTTTGATCACTTCGAACGGGCCGGCCACACCTTCGCCGACAGTCTGACCATTCTCGACCGTATGGCGACGACCTCAGGCGCATCCACCCAGGAAATCCAGTGGGGGTGGCGCCAGGCTGTTGAAACAGGCCTGATCGTGGAACTCAGTCTGCACGGCGTCCGGCGGGCAATGCTCAATCGAGTGTTTTATGAGGAAGCCACGATTGCCAATGAGATAAAGCAACGCCTTGGTACGGTGCCGTTCCGCGTCACGGCCGCCGATGTGATCCGCCACGCCACGCGCCTGGGTATCCCGCAGATCGACGACAGCCAGGTTGACGCGGTCATGGCAGCCTGTACCCACCGCACAACGATCATTTCGGGCGGTCCAGGGACAGGAAAGACGACGATCATCAAGATTATTGCCTCTATCCTGATGGAGGCGGACCAGACGCTTGTTCCCCTATGTCTTTCCCTCCCCGCCCGGATCGCGAGAACGATTCACGAAAAGACCGGATTGGCCGCCGATACGCTCCACAATAGGCTTGAATACCTCGACGGCACGTTCGGGCGAAACAAGGAGAACCCACTCGATGAAGGACTGATCTTCCTTGAGGAAGCCTTCATGATCGGAAACTCCCTTGTGCTTGCTCTCCTCCGTGCTCTGCGCCCGTCAGCAAGGCTGGTGATCATCGGCGATGCAGAACAGATTGCGCCGATTGGCCGAGGCAAGCCGATCGAGGCCCTTCTCGCTTCGGGCTCGGTGCCCTCTGTCATCCTGAACACGAATCATCGCTCGGGAGCAGGATCTACGATTCCCAGTTCAGGTAAGCGGGTGATGAAGGGCCTTATGCCCTTGGTTGGTTCTGACATCCTCTATACCCAGACTATAGGGCCAAAAGACACCCTATTGGCTGTGACCAAGGCATGGCACGCAGCCAAGAACGCCGTTGGCATTGACAATGTCCAGGTCCTTACGGCCCGTCATGAGGGCCCGGTCGGCACCAAAGCGATCAACGACGCTATCACCGGTCGACGGGAGTTCGCCGTCGGCGATCGGGTCATGCAACTCAAAAATGATCGCGATCAGGACTTCTTCAACGGTGAAACGGGAACCATCGCCGACATCAGCTCAGGCACGATCAGCGTCGTGACCGATGCCGGCGTTGTCGCCGAGTTCGACCTCAGGGCTGCAGGTACCCTGTCCAAGGCCTACTGCATCACCTTCCACAAGTCGCAAGGATTGGAATTTAACACCAGTATCATAGTCGCCGATCCTGGTAACGCCAACATGCTGGACCGCAACATGATCAATGTCGGGATCACCCGAGCTCGCGAAAAATGCGTCATCATTGATGAACGGAACCAGCTTCGGGTCGCCCTATCCAGGTCATCAAGTGCCAAACGCCGGACCCTCCTTGCACCCCTGATGGCAAGCTCGCCTCAGGTTCATAAGCTCGGCGGCTGATGTTTTAATTCGGATTGCCGTGGTATATAACGGGCGCGAGATAAAAGGAGCGCCTGCGATGGATGACGATAGCCTCGAAGATCAGATCAATCAGACCAGGCACAATCTCCCGGCGCGGATTCCGGAGCTCTTCGGAGACGGGCCAAAGAGCGGGACCACCGGGCCGGAACTTCGAACCGCTGTCGCAGAGCCGACTTCGGAGGACAAGTCCAACGATACTCGTGGCAAGTCAGGGGCCAATGATCGTAACCGAACCGGCTCCCGACCCGACTACACGATGAGAAATCAGGCGCGCAAGGTCGGCCGGGCTTTGAAGGAGGCTGCGCTCTCAGCAAATGAACTCGGGAGGGATAACCTGAACTCCGCCTCCCAAGAACTGAATACAGAGGCTGCCGATATGGCTTTCGCAGGAGCGGCTGGGTTCATCCGTGGGCTCAAAGCCGGATACGCCTCGCACAAGGAGCACGCCAAATCCTCCCCCAAGGGGAAGGACGGCGAGATTGCCCCTGCCGATCCCGCGGCCATCGATACCTTCATTGCAAGTTTGCCTCCCCCGCCAAAAGCCATCGCGGCCCCCCTGAGGCGGTTACCCCCGCCAAGGCGCTACTCCGGCCCTGAAAGGGATTGATCATGCTGATGGATCGACAGACTGTATCGGATGCCACCCTCGGTGTTGTCTCCCAGGGTGTAGGGTCAGCCACGGAATGGGCTGCGGACAAGGTCTCCTCAAAGGTCGCCGCTCGGTTTGCCGCGAAGGCCGGCTCGCGAATGATCCCAGGTGTCGGCACAGCCCTACTCGCTTACGATGCTGTAGACCTCGGGCTTTATGCAATCACTGGAAAGTCGCTGTCCGACCGTATTGGCGAGACGGCCGTAGGCCAGGCCATCGGTTCGACCGTTTCCAGTGCCGGAACAAGCGTTTTCGGAGCGGCCGGTAAGCTCTTTGACAATATGGGCTTCACATCAGTCGGTAATTACGTCCGCCAGGACGCCTCCTCCTACTTCTTTGGAGCGGAGGTTCCTAAACCATCGCCAGCTGGACACGAGGCATCCGTTTCTCAGAATAAGTCCCAGGTAAAAGAGCTCGAGGACTATCTCCCGTTCGGCACAAAACAAAATCCCCGGAGCGTCATCGATCAAGCTCTCAAAATGTTCGGATCGGCAGAGCGCATGGACGAACCATCCATGCCTGCCCTCGGCAGAAGGAGAGGTCGAGATTTCGGTCTCGATTAGGCGAGGACCAGGGGCACAGATCACAGAGGATGTGCTCTTGATGATGAACTATCTCTCTCCATCCCAAGATGGCCGGTCAAACCCGGCCATTTTTGTTGATAAGCCTACCCACGTTTTCTTAGGCGAGAAACGCGCCACAAAGGATAATGGCGACGGATTGTTCTCATTCACCGTTGCATCCCGACCGGCTGACATTCCCGATGACCTGAAATTCGCCCCAGCGCGCAGCAACTTTCGGCTCGCCGTCGCGGTGATCGATGACGCTGCCCCGGTCATGGGAGTAACGAAAGCGCAGCGGCTGCCGATCAGCGACCTCGGCAACGGTTTGGTTTCACTCGCCTTCGCGGTGCTTCCGAATTCCCTTTCCGACGAGATCCTCTATGCGAAAAGAGGAACGCAGATCAGGATCTCGGCACAACCCGACCCAACTGATGATGTCGACCACACTGGGTACGCTCCAGAGCAGCGCCGCAAGACAATGCAAAGGATTGTCCTTCTTTGCAAAGAGGACGAATTCCGCCTCTGGCTTGGGAAGCACCATGACCCGGCTGGACTGATTGCAAAGGTCTCGGGCTCGCCTGACCTTTCAGAGCAAGCCGCAGCTGAAGCTATCCTGAGGCGCATTGGCGCCCATAGCCGGGCCGAGATCCTCAGGAATGCCATCGTTTGCGAGCGAGCCGAACTGTTAGTTCGGCTTTGGAGGGAAACCCGATTTGATCCTATCCCGATTTCCCTTGGCATAGCTGCTTAAACCAGCCTGTAGAAGCTTGAATTGTTGCGCATAAAAGTTCATTTTCGACATCAACGATTTATGATTTGAGTTTGTTGATGGCCGACGACGCCGAATTGAAAAAGTTAGTATCCGGCGCGGCCGAAAAGGTGCTGGAGCTTGTGCAGAATAAACACGAACTGCAGCATACGATGCTGATGCTCGATCCCCAGGACGTTATCCGATCGATCAGCGTCGCGTCGGACCTGGTCGAGGAGATCAGTTCCAGTTGTGATGACGAGGAAACGGTTAACGAGTACCTGCGCGACAGCTATGCGTCGATCTTGCGAGTTCACAAGGCGACATCCTACGCGATTGTGACCCCGGCCTACTTCGAGGACCCTAGCACCGGAGCCAGTGATCTGGTTGTGGTGATGGGAGCTTACACCGGGCATAGCAGCATGACCGGCTACTTTCCCATTCGCACTGTGGCTGGAAATCCGAAGGTCGAGCCATTCGTTAGCGATCAGGCGGTCGAGAAGGCATTCAACTTCAAAGGCCTTCTGTCCCCCATCACAGTCCACTGAATTGACCATGAACCGCGGCAAGCCAAATCGAGTGGCAAACCCCGAAAAGAACCTCTTCAGATCATCAGGGGCGAGATCGACACGACGATCGACGCCCTGGTGACAGGATCCATAGAACCATGCGCAATGCTCTCCCGCCCGGAACGCTGGCAGGTCCAATCGGACCCCAGTTGCCGATCTCCTCCTGGAATGGTCTAGCGATCATCGGCGAGGCGCCAGGACGGCAGGAGATCATCAATGGCGCACCATTCACTGGGCCTGCTGGCGAATTACTGAACAAGCTACTGGATCGGGTTGGGATCAAGCGCGAGGAAACTCTCATCACAAATTGCTTTGCGCACCAGCCCGCATGGAGCGCCAATCAGGATGGAAAACGTCGTAATAACGACATCCTGAATTTCTTCACCCTCGATCAAACTATCGCAAATCCGAATTTGCCCGCTTATCGCGGCCGTTATCTCCTTGAAGACCTCGCAAGTGACCTTCGTGCCACTTGGCGATTGCTCCGCGACATGAAGCCCAAAGCCATTCTGGCAATGGGATCGACAGCCCTATGGGGCATGGCACACCTCGAGGGTCTAACCGAGAACCGCGGCCAGACGTTAAGCACGCGCGCCTGCGATGCCCCGCTGATCCCAACCTACCACCCGGCTTTTGTCCTGCATCGCAAGGACGACAAACTCGCCGACCGGATCGAAGAGGATATGAGGAAGGTGCTTCCTCTCCTCTGACTTAACCAGAAGATCCAAATCTAAAAACCCCAACATAAAAATCGGCTGTCGCCTTAACCCGTTGAGGATTCTCAATGTCCGGGAACAATCCTGCTTATTCTCGTTTCGCTGCAAACGCTGCTGCTCTGGAAGCAATCAGCGCAGCAACAATCAACTGCACCGACGACTCGACCGGCACTCCTGCCAATGACGATGCTGCCGCATCAAGTGATCGTCCGGCTCTCACCTTGTATGAGAATCGCAAGCACCACCAAACTGCACTCGATGCCCTGGTCGGAGGATTGATTGTTGATTCCTTCGCTGGTGGCGGCGGAGCCTCAACCGGAATCGCAATGGCGCTTGGGCGACAGCCTGACATTGCCATCAATCACGATGGCGAGGCTTTGTCGATGCACGAGGCCAATCACCCCTCGACAGTTCACGTCCGGCATGATATCTGGCGTGTAGATCCGCGAAAGTATACCAATGGTAATCCCATAGGTTTGGCGTGGTACAGCCCAGATTGTAAGTCATTTTCAAAAGCTAAGGGCGGTAAACCGCGTAGTAAAAACATCCGCGATTTGGCTTGGGTTGTTATTCGTTGGGCTAAGGTTGTTCGTCCGAAGGTCATTCTGCTTGAGAATGTCGAAGAGTTCGCAGATTGGGGACCGCTGAACGCTGACGGAAGCCCGTGCGAAAAGCGCAAAGGGCAGACGTTCGCAGAGTGGGTGTCAAAGCTTGAGCGCCTTGGCTACCGCGTCGAGAAGAAAGAGCTCCGCGCTTGTGACTTTGGCGACCCGACCATCCGGAAGCGGCTCTTCATGGTCGCCCGTTGCGACGGCAAGCCGATTGTCTGGCCGGAGCCGACGCATGGCGATCCCAAGAGCGCCGATGTTCAGTCGGGTCGACTGCTCCCCTGGCGAACTGCTGCTGAGATCATCGATTGGGAGCGTCCTTGCCCGTCGATCTTCATGTCGAAGGCCGAGGCCCTCCAGTTCAAGGAGGAAACCGGCATTCAGACAAAACGTCCGCTTGAGCGTGCGACCCTAGCTCGCATCGCCAAAGGCGTTAAGCGGTACGTAATCGATGCCGAGCGGCCTTTCCTTGTCTCCCTAACTCACCAGGGTGGCGACCGGTCTGAGAGCGTCGACGATCCGATGCGGACCATCACGGCAGCCAATCGTGGCGAGAAGGCGCTTGTTCAGCCTTTCATGACGAAGTTCCGCAACGGCGCCGTCGGCTCGGCCGCAAATGATCCGCTGCCGACGGTCACCGCCAACAGCTTTGAGAAGGGGCCTGGTTGCGGCGTTCCGATGGGCCTCGTTGCACCGGTGATGACATACGCCCAGCAGGGCGGACTTAATCGCTCGCCCGAGAAGCCGCTCCATACGGTCACCGCCAGCCGCAAAGACCAGAACGCAATCATCGCGCCCTACCTTGTGCCTCGCTACGGCGAGCGTGCCGGGCAGGAGCCCCGCACCTACCCGATTGACCGTCCTGGGCCGACCATTGTTCCTGACGCCAACGGTGGCTCCCTCGCTGCCGTTTCGCTGGTCCGCCACTTCGGTGCCTCTGTCGGTTCTGCCGCGGATGAGCCGGTCGGCACCGCAACAGCCGGCGGCGGCGGAAAGACGGGCCTGATCGCCACGTTCCTGTCGCAGAACAATACCGGCATGATCGGTCATTCTCCGGAGGAACCGCTTTCCACAATCGTCGGCAAGGGTTGCACCCAGAGCGTCGTTGCTGCTCACCTGACCAAGTTTCAGGAGAACAGCATCGGCCAGATGCCGGACGAGCCGATCCATACGGTCATGGCCGGCGCTCCCCGCCACGGTGTCGTCGAGACCCATATGGTTGCTCCTCATGTGATCAACATGAAGGGCTCCGACATGCGCTCTTCGGCGGCCAATGATCCGATGCCGACCGCGACGGCCCAAGGTAACCACATCGGGACGGTCGGCGCGTCCCTGGTCGCCTACTATGGGTCAGACCAGGACACCCCTGTTACGGAGCCTGTCCATACGATCACGACCCGCGATCGCTTTGGCCTGGCCGATGTAAAGGGCGGTATCCCACCGCTTTCTCCCGAGCTCATGGAGAAGGCTCGCAAGGTCGCCGACTTCCTTCGGGAGTTCGGCTGCTGGGACGACCGGGAGGTGGTCACCGTCGGGGGGACTCACATCGTCGTTGATATCGGATTGCGTATGCTCACCCCACGGGAGCTCGCACGTGGCCAAGGCTTTCCGGATGACTACATCCTCGAGGCCCTCCACGACGGTAAGCCGCTGACCCGTACGTCGCAGACACGTATGATCGGCAACTCGGTCTGTCCTGGGGTCGCAAAGGCACTGGTACACGCCAACATCGTGGTTGCGTCGATGATCAAGGAACCGCCGCCGATCTATCGTGCCTGGGGTGCTGACCTCAAGGCTCGCCTCCTTGCTCGTCAGCAACAAGCAAGCATCCAGCAGATGTCGTTGTTCGGTGAGGCGGCATAAGCCGCCTCACACTACCTTCTAGGGCCCACATGACTGACGATGTTGCCAGGGTCACTGGCGTCGAAGCATACTGTCTCGGCAAGATCCTCAGTGAGGCCGGGGAACTCAGCCAGGTCGCCGGAAATGCTCTTTGCTTCGGTATGGACACCCCGGATCATAAGAAGTCCGGCCGCCAGCGGATCGAAGAAGAAATCGGCGACCTTCACGCAGCCATGACCTTTGCTTGTTATCATGGGCTCATCAGCGGTGATGCAGTCGCGTTGCACTCCAGACGCAAGCTACAGAAGCTCCTCGATCCTACTCAGACCGACAATCTGGGGCGACAGTTGGCTCCCCAGCCACCAGCTCCTTCGAGCGACCCCGTCCCACCGATATTCACCCCAGATGATCCAGGACAGAAGGCTGCGAACGAAACCCTGCTTGTCTCCAGTCAGGTGGCCGATGCCCTGCGGAAACTCACCAATCACAGCCAGGTGACGGCCGACGTCCTTCTCCGCCGCCTTCTGAAACTCGGCTCCCCTGTCGACTTCGCTCAGGATAGACCTGTCGGATATCGCGATCCCGGTACAGGGCTAACACTCCCAGAAGGCTTCGAGATCTCCCGCGTTTGGCAAGGGAAGACCTATCGAGCCAAAGCCGAGGGTGGTCAGTGGGTAACTCCTGAAGGCCAACGATTCGACAATCTCAATCGACTAAATGCTTCCCTGGGGAAACCGAACCCCGAGAACGCCTGGATCTGCTGGAAATTTCGCGCGGCTGACGGCCAAGAGCATCTCTTAAACACCATCCGTCCCATGCCGAAGCCGCGAAACCGCAAACCGCGCAACTCGCAGCTTTAAGGCTGGCATATCAACGCGCTTCACGATCGGGCCTGCAGGAATCCTGCGGGCCTTTCTTGTTCGAGCGCAAATTCCCTCAAACCCCAAAATTCAAAGGATCAGGTGTGAGCAACCCTGTCATTGAGATCCCTGAGGACCTCCGCGATAAGCTCGTTCTCGTGTTGAACGACCATCCGAAGGACGAAGTTCAGCAATTCCTCGACAAGCTTCGCAAAGACAGCCTGCGGGATTTTAACGGCTTCTTAGCCGGGCTATCCAATCTCCCCGGCCTTTCTCCCGTCAACCGAGCACTCCAAGCTACCTGGTGGTTCATCGAGAACGTACCGGAGGACGATTGGCGTCGTAACGAGATCTACTTCAAGCTCCGCGACCTCGTTCGCCAGGTGTCCGCCCAGGAGCAACCGCCGGCAGAGACGAAGCCCAGCAGCTTTATTCGCTTTGAGTACGGCCGTGAGGACCGGTTCAGTGAGAACCATGGTCCCTTTGAGTTCGTCCAGGCTACCTATGGGACCATCCGGGTCGGCCCCGACGGAGACCGGGAGATTGCGCACTTCAAAGACGGGCTCTGGCACACCGAAGACGGCCAGACTTGGTCCGATTTCGTGATCTACTCGGAGACCAGCTCCCATGACTGACACCCGCACACGCTTTCAAGACGGAATGCGCGTCCGTTGCACCGCCCTCTTCGCTGGTGTTCCCAAGGACACTCTCGGCACCGTTGGGAAGGTCGCCACTGGCCGCGGCCCTTCGGTCTACTGCGATCCGGGTAAGAACATGGTCTTCGTGAACTGGGACAACGGCCAGCAAAAGGGTGTCTTCCGCGGTGAACTGGAGAAGATCCAATGAGCGACGATCCGCTTTTCCCAGAGGCCGAAGCAAAGCAAAGGGCAATCGCCGATTATAAGGCTGTCCTTGGAACGGTGATCCATCCGGAATGGATCATAGCCTACAAGGACGACAACTCCCACGACATCAAGACAGATGGGAAAGTTGCAGCTCGGGTGAAACCAACCGTCGAATCCGACGTGACACGGGTGTGTGACACCCATGTGGATCCCTACTGGGACCTCGAGATCGTCGAGGATCCTGACGATCTCCTCGCCGGCTACACCAGTCCCTGGACCTGGGGCAAGTCGTATCGGATCCAGTAGGCCGGGCCCGGCCCTTTGCCGGGTCCTTCCTACTCTGCCTTCGGATTAGCTGGCTCAAATCCTTCAAACTGATCATAGCTTTGTCTAAACTGCCTGTACCGAGCTATCCGGTCTCCCGCCATAGCATCTGCAAGGCATCCCGACCGCTCCCAGGTATTGTTGAGCGCGGCCAGCAAACCTTTCCTCTGCAAGACTTCAGCAGCCTCACGATCACTGCCGGTCTTGCACCGAGCCATAAGCCACTCCATGATCTCGGGCGGGTAGCCTAGGAAGTCTGACCGTATCTCGGCCGTCGTTGGAACATATATCTCTCGAGACGATGTCGCGAACATGATGTCTACGTACTTACCTGGCACTCCCATTTCCTGAAGATAGTTGACGACAGGCTGCCTCACGGCCCGCATCCTGTTGACCGATTCCTGCAATGTGAGCTTCGCATTTGCACTGGGGTCGATATAGAATCTGTGTATGCCGACCGCTGCTTCGTTTCTTCTGACCGCGCCGACGTAGATGAAAAAGCACGCAGACGCACAAACGCAGGGGCCGGGGCGTCTGCGGCCGCTACGCTTCATTGTCGCTGTATCATTCTCGAAGCAGACGCCTTTACCTTCTTCAATTTGAGCAGGGGCAATCGCCTCCAGATAGAGTTCCCTCGCAAGACGACCTATCTGCAGCGCTTCGTTAACGTCTCCTCCTGGGGATCGCAGATACAGCAGCGTCGGAACGGACCTCCCTTCCGCCAGCGCGGCACGGAATTTATAATAGTCGCCCTTGACGATTTCGCCGCTGATCAGAATCCCGTGGTCGCTGGCGTCGCTACACTCGGCGAACTGGAAGCAGTTCGGGCTGACCCTTCCGATCGTTGCTGCTGTCGCTGGTAATGCGCCGATAAAACTCCAGGCGACAGCCACCGCCGCAGCCCATTTGGCTCCTGCTTTTAGAATCATCCTGCCCCTGCCCCATTCAAACGCCACGAGCAATGCTCGCCCGCAGAAGGCTTCAACTTAAAGCGGACTGAACTCCCTTCCAACAGCCATTCTGGAGAAAAACAGAACCTAATCCCCAAAAGCAGGAGCGGCTATGAGCGAGCACGAGATCGAACAGTCCTCAAACCAAGACTCCGGTTACACCCTGAGAGTTGTTGAGCTGTCGGGTGCATATCCCGGGTTCCGTGTTCAGCGCCTCGAAGAAGGAGTGCTACAAAGCAAGCCCTACTGGTACCAACTCGCCTTTGTTGACACGCTGGAGGACGCTCGCGAGGAGGTACGCCTCATTCATCTGGCCGGCGTCGAGCTGAAATCCCTCACGCGCGAATATATCTCTTTCGGGAATAACCGCCCGCACACCCCGGACGGCGCGGCGGATTATGGATACAAGTACGCTGATGGCGTCTGCAAATTCAACACTCCGGGTCACGGCTATATGGTTCTCGATGAGGAGCGAAACCAGACAGTCCACGAAGCCTGGCGCAACTCAGCCGGCTTTTACGAGGAAGATGTCTGCTGGGCGATCGTCGCCCACCACTTCCCCGACCTGTTTACCACACGGGACCGGCGCGACGCTAAGCGAACCTTGATCAACTACATGCCGCATGAGTACATGGCTGTGACTGGAGAAGTGCTTGCGGTCACCGACAGCTTCCGGCTCCAAGAGCAAGCCTTCGCTGACGCCACTAAGGACAAATGGGTCACAGTTTCGGCCAAGAGCGCTCCCGCCGGCATGGTTCAGGTTACGGCTGTTCTCGGTGCTGATCGCATTTCCGGTCGGCTCAATCGGAAAGAGCGAACCTTCCTCCTGACCGAGGCTGAATATGATGGCCGGTCAAAGTTCGGTCTTATCATCGACCCTGAGAAGAACCAGGAAATCACGCCGGTAAGCGCAGCTCTAGCCGCTGCCTGACGCTCCTCACTCCCCATTCTGGAATTTCCGATGATTGAAATGACGGCACGCCCGCCGCAGCTAGATTTCTTTGCAGAAAACACCTCGCCTGTGATGGCCGCGGCCGGACTTGGTGTCGATTCAGTAGCGATGCTTGTGGAGCTTGTCGAAAAGGGAGAGCGCGTAGACGTAGCTCTGTTTGCTGACACAGGCAGCGAACGGCCGCAAACCTACCAATACCTCCCGATATTCAAAGAATGGCTTGAAAAGCGCGGCGTGCCGCTGATTGTCGTCAAATACCAGCCCAAAAACTATAAGAACTTCCCTCCTTATAGAACATTAGAGGAAAATTGTCTTACAAATGGCACGCTTCCAAGTAAAACCTTTGGCTATGGAAGTTGTTCTCAGAAATGGAAGATACAGCCGCAGGACCAATGGGCGAATAGTTGGGAGCCTGCGCGGCGGTGTTGGGCCGCTGGGGGCAGGGTAATCAAGCTTATTGGCTATGATTGTAGCCCTGCCGATCAAAAACGCTACAGGGAACGTGAAGGTTCCACAGATAGTCTTTATGAATACAGATATCCCCTCCGGGAGCTCGGCTGGCACAGATCCGACTGCATAGAGCGAATTAAAAAGGCGGGCCTGCCAGTTCCGATCAAAAGCGCTTGCTTCTTCTGCCCTGTGACGAAGGCACATGAACTCCATGATCTAGAGAAGCCTTTGCTCCGTCGGATCGTTCTGATGGAGGCAAGGGCGAAGCCCCGCCTAACCGCCGTAGATGGGCTTTGGCGTAAGCCGATTCTCGGAATGCGAGGTGCAACTCCTCGACCTGGATCGATGACGGAATACATCGTCGACAAAGGTCTCCTGCCCGAGGAAGAGGTCCGTATGATCATCGAAATCGCCCCTGAAAACCTCGTGTCCTGGCAGGCGTCAGTGGCCGACATCGACATATCCGAACGTCCTGAAATGCGCCGGTGGATCGAATTTTTCGATATGACCTCGGGTGATCTGATGCGAACCGGTTCGACTCCATCGCTCTATCCTGAGATGGAAGTACCGTCAGCAGCAAACGAGGATGCCTCCCGTGGAGCAGCAGCCTAAGGACATGTCTATCTCCGCGACTGATACTCCCCTCCTCGTCCTGGCCTCCGAGGAAGAAGCAACGGCGATCCTCTCCATGATGGAAGGCATGCTCGACGTCCTCAAGGACGATGGGCTCCAGGCTTCTCCCGACTTTGAAGACCTGGAAGCAGCCCGCGTCTGGCTCTCCCAAGCGGTCGAGGAGCAGGCCTACCCCGCTCGCATTCCGATGGACCTTTCCGCAGCCCAGCAGACGATGCTCCGCAACGTCATAGCAAATGTGTGCGACCAGGGAGAATTTTGGGATGACGGAAACGGCTCCGCCAAACCCTTTACGGCTACTATCGAGAACTATAGCGGGAATCCTTAGTTGACCCCGCTACCAATTTGAACACCGCGCCTGCTCGTACCGATAGTTTTCAGCCGTATCCAACGAACCATTCAGTCGCCGGGACTCTTCCATCATCTGGTCGAACACCCGCGCTGTCGCCTCAACAACCTTATTGAAGGACAGCTGTTGGGCCTGGGGGGAGCTGAGTTGTTGTGGCGTCAGCGAAGCCACCGCATTGTTGATGTCGAACTGCAGCCTACCCGCATAGGTCGTGATTGAATTCCGGTAGATCCGGACGTGCTGCATCTCGTGCTGCCGAATGTTTTCATACTCGCAGGTTCCCGGTCGATACTTCGCCGCGATAAAAACCTGGATCGGCTCCTTGAACCCGAGGGTAACAGCCACGCCACGGGGTCGATAGCAATCCTGCATCACCTCACCCTGCAGTTTAAGATCATAGCTTGGTCGGGCCTGGGCCAACCCGTTGATATGCCAGCCAGACATTGTCCGGATCTGTTGCTGCGCTGACGCGGCAGCCACGACGTTGGCTGGGGAACTTATTACAACCTGCGGCTCAGGAGTCTGCACGCTCACTTGCACAGGTACGGGGCGGCACTGAGCATATGCCCCGGTAGAAACGATACTGGCAACCGCAACGGTCGCCAAAGCGAGATAGCGCAACGTTCTCTCCTGATTTGCGTAGCCGAAATAAAAAGCGGCCGTTGTGCACTATAATGCGGCATTCCTTCAGCCAAAAGCCGCAGTTCGCCCAAATTCGCCTGATTCCGCAGGATTTCAGCCAATCCTGAGCCGGACAGAATTTGTTCCAATCCCCAAAAATAGGAGAACAGCCACATGGCAACCCTGATCCTGAAGACTTTCCAGGCTTTCCCGGCCGAGGGACCGCACGGCGCGCCTCGTACGGCTCTTGCCCGCCTTCCCGAGACGATCCCCTTCCCCGACCGGTCGGTGACGATCACATCTGCTGCCGATGCCCAGGCCGCATTCGAAACCTACTGCGAGCATGTGACTGCTAATGGGAAGCCGGCCCACGCGTTCGGTGACCTCAAGAGTGGCGACCGTGCTCCCCGTGGGTTCAAGGCCCTGAAGCTTGATCGCTACGTCAACGTCTGATCCTCGGGCCAGTAAGGGAACGGTACACTTCTATGCCAACACTCATCCTTTCCTCCCAGAACGCGTCCTCCGACGGGTCGGGCTTCAATTCGATCCATTTCAGTCTCTGCAATGAGGAGACGCCTCTCCCGCGGGAAAACGTGGAGATCCGGACTGCTGCCGACGCATCGGCAGCAGTCGAACAGTATGTCGAGAAGGCAAAGGCCACCTCGAAAGGAACCTGGGTCTCTGCCAGTCTTAGAAAAGGCGACCGCGCTCCCAACGGCTTCCGGCAGTTGAAGCTGGATCGGTTCGTCAATGTCTGACGGAAACATCACTCCCGATCTGTCCGAGCAGGCTTTCATCATCGAGGGGAATGGCGACTCATTCATCATCCGCGATCCCAATAGCGATCTGATCGTCGCGGAGGTCCAGTACCATCCTGTCGAGGGCTTGGAGCCGCTGGAAACCCCCTCAGGCCAGACCGCCACCCAGATGGCAGCTTCGCCGGTCCTCTTGGCAGCATTGCAGGATGCCGAACAGGAGATCGAGAACCTTCTGAGTGATCTCACGGAGGAGCCTGAGGAGGACAGCCTCGCCCAGCAGACCTTGGCGACGGTCAGGGCAGCCCTCGCGCTCGCAAAGCGGAACGCCCCTTCTGAGGATTAGGCACCGTCTCCCACGAAGCCGCCTGATTCTTTTTATCACCAAACGTTTCATTTGCAGACCTGAGATGAGGCCTGGGCGCTAAGCGCCTGGGCCTTTTTTATTTTTAGCCAATTCAGACGTTGGAATTTCCCACATCAAAACCCCCAAACGCTGGCTTCGGCCAAGCGGCCTTCGGCCCAAGCCAAACGAATGAGATTGTCCATGATGTCAGATGCCTCGAACGTCGCGATCAACCTCGCGGATCAGATCGACGAGTGCCGCGAGTTTTCGCGCTCGAAGCGCGTGAATATCAGCGAGATCGCCACACGCTTCGGGATCACCTTGAAGGAGGCCCGCTCCCGCGTTCAGCTCACAACCGTCGCTCCCCAGATCATCGCGCTGTTCCGGCAGGGCCATCTCGATCTCGAGCAAATTGAGGCGTTGAGTATCACTTCGGACTTCAAGGCCCAGGAAAAGGTCATTTTCCACGCCCTCAACGAGTGGGCGGCCGAACCAGACCAAATTCGCCTCATCCTCAGCCCCATGGGCATTTCCGAAGGCCACCGGCTTGTCGGCTTCGTCGGCCTTGACGCCTACAAGGCTGCCGGCGGCTTCGTCCAACGCGATCTCTTTGGCGAACCCGGCAATGGCACCGTTTCGGACTCCTCGCTTTTGGTACAGCTGGCTTCGCGAAAGCTCAACGCCGTCTCTGGCCAGGTTAAGGCTGAAGGCTGGAAGTGGGTTACCACCGGAACCGCACCGGACGCCGCCTGGGATATGATCCCCTATCGCTCCCCGGATCTCTCACTTGCTGCCCCTCTGCCGGCCGTCACAATCCCCGCCGAGTGGCTCGCTGTCTCCGGCGCCCTCGTCGGCATCGATGAGAAGGGGGCACTCAGGATCCAGCGCGGCCTGGTGAAGCCTCAGGACCTTGAAGCTGTAAAGCAGCTTGCATCGGCGAACGAGAATGTCCCAGCTGCCGAGCGGATCGAGATTGTCACCGAGCCCCTGCCCTTGCAGGTCGAGCAGCAGGGAGTCGGCGCCTCTCCTGAGGCGGCGTCCACGAATGCAGGTGAAGCCCTGCTTCCCGAGACCGAAACCGCCGAACCCGTGGTTACCCCCGAAACCGTCGTAGAGAATGCCGACCCCTTTGTTGGCGATGTCGTCATCGATACCGTCCTGGAAGAAAAGGACCTCGTCGCGATCGCGCCGGAGCCCGAGATCGACGGCCGGCGCAATTACCGTATCCAGCCCGGTGAACTGAAGCGTCAAGGCTCCTGGAAAGAGACGGCTAAGCGCAATATCGAGATCATCGAACTCGCGAAGGCCATCACTGCCGAGGGACGGGAAGCCACGGATGAGGAGAAGTCCCTCCTCACCAAGTATACAGGCTGGGGCGCCAGCGAGATCGCCAACGGCATGTTCGGCGTCGGCTACCGCCATGACTGGTACCAGCTGTCCGATCGCCTGAAGGCGCTTCTCACGGACGATGAGTACCAGGAGGCCAAGCGCACCACCCAGTATGCCCACTACACCAGTGAGGC
Organism: Microvirga sp. GN3; assembly: GCF_055792825.1. Lineage (NCBI taxonomy): Bacteria > Pseudomonadati > Pseudomonadota > Alphaproteobacteria > Hyphomicrobiales > Methylobacteriaceae > Microvirga > Microvirga sp. GN3. The sequence goes on along the minus strand of NZ_JBVVAK010000017.1, from coordinate 6,533 downwards.
GGTGATCACCGCGATCTTCAAGGGCATGCACCGTCTGGGCTTCCGTGGCGGTTCGATTCTAGAGCCTGGTATGGGTATCGGTCTGTTCAATGGCCTCATGCCCGAGGATATGGCCGCAGCCAGCACGTATACCGGCATCGAGTATGATGCTGTTTCGGCTTCTATCGCCCGTATCCTCTATCCCCGCAGCCACATCATTACAGGCGACTACGCCAAGACCGCCTTGCCGCGTGACTTCTTCGACGCCGCTATCGGAAACCCGCCGTTCAGCTCCACCAAAGTTCTGAACGATCCGGAGTACAAGAAGCAGTCGTTCCTGCTGCACGACTACTTCATCGCCAAGACCATTGATCGCGTGAGCGAGGGAGGCATCGTTGTCCTGATCACCAGCAAGGGCACGATGGACAAGAAGAACGACAAGGCCCGCCGCTACATCGCCGAGCGGGCCGACCTGGTGGCCGCTATTCGCCTACCCCAGACCGCATTCAAGGAGAATGCCGGCACCCAGGTCGTGACCGACGTTCTCTTCCTACGTAAGCGCAGGGCTGGTGAAAAGGTGCGCCGGACCAGCATGGGCGCTGCCCTCTACCGCACGAACGAGCGCGGCGAAGCCGTTGGTGAGCCGATCATCCACCTGAACGACTGGATGGAGACCGCCAAGATCGAAGTCGAAGGGTACGATTTCGAGATCAACGAGTATTTCGTTTCCAACCCGAACATGGTTCTGGGCCGCCACAGCGTCAGTGGATCGATGCATCGCGCAGTGGAATACTCTGTCGATCCTCTGACCGACGTCACCATTGAGGACGCATTCGAGGCGGCTATTCAGACCCTGCCCGAGGGCATCTATACCCGGCGCCCCAAAACCTCTTCGGTCTCCTCGACCGCGGCCACCGGCCCGACAATCGATCTGGATCCGAGCAACCGTAAGGTTGGTGGCCTGTACCTCTCTGAGGACGGCACCGTCATGCAGTTCGAGAACGGCATCGGACAGCCGTTGACCCAACGATTCAACTCGTCTGGAAAACCTATCGATCTGCGCCCGAGCGAGCTCTTCTGGCTCAAGGGCTACATCAAGCTCCGTGATGCCCTGAAGAAGGCTCAGGCAGACCAGCTCAACGATGGAAACTGGGAGTTCTCGCTGGCTCGCCTCAACGAGACCTATGACTCCTTCGTCAAATCCCATGGCCGGATCCTCCAGTACACCGTGATCGAACGGTCGAACCCCGATGGCACCATCACCGAAACCAAGCGCTTCAAGAACGATCCCCTAATCCGGATCGATGCCGAAGGCGCACTTGCGTACGCCCTGGAGACCATCGCCGAAGATGGGGAAATCCGCCGCGGGCCGGTTCTACAGGGCCGGGTGCTTAAGCGCGATCAAGAGCCCGCCATCAACACGACCCAGGATGCCCTGTTCGTGTCGCTGAACCGCCTCGGCCGGCTCGACGTCGATGACGTGGCACGTCTTGCCCAGTTGAGCCGCGATGAGGTGATTGCTGACCTGGGAACCTCCATCTTCAAGGATCCGGCAGGTTGCCAGTGGGTCATGGCAGACGAATACCTGTCCGGGAACGTGGTCCAGAAGATGAAGGACGCTATGGCGGCCTGCAGCCTCGATCCGAGCTATAAGCGGAACGTCGAAGCCCTGATGGAGGTGCAGCCCAAGCCGCTGGCGGCCACGGACATCATGGTCCGACTTGGCGTCAACTGGATCCCGACCACCGACATCGAGGAGTTCGCTCAGGAGGTCATCGGCGACCGGATGAAGGTTGTCTATACGGCATCCCTCGGGACCTGGACGGTTACCTGCCACCATCATGCCGTGTCCGAATGGACCTTCGACCGGATGGAATCTTCCGACGTTCTGCAGGCCCTGCTGAACAGCAAGCAGATCAAGATCGTGGATCGCCATGAGGACGGCTCCTCGACCGTCAACGTGGAAGCCACCGAGAAGGCGAACGACATTGCAACAAAGATGCGCGAAGCCTTCCAGAAGTGGCTTTGGACCGATGCTGATCGCACGGAGCGTCTCGTTTCCTACTACAACGAGAACTTCAACAATATCGCGCCGCGTGTCTTCGACGGCTCACACCTGACCCTTCCGGGCCTCTCGCTCAGGTTCTCGCCCTACGCCCACCAGAAGCGGGCCGTCTGGCGGATCATCCAGCAGGGTGACGTGTACCTAGCGCACTCCGTTGGTGCAGGAAAAACCTTCGAGATGATCGCCGGCTCGATGGAGCAGAAGCGTCTTGGACTGATCTCCAAGCCGATGTTCGTCGTTCCCAACCACATGCTCGCCCAGTTCTCGCGGGAATTCCTCGAGATCTATCCGGCGGCGAACATCCTGGTGGCCGACGAATACAATTTCCATACCCACAACCGCCGTCGGTTCGTGGCCATGGCCGCTCTGAACAATCCGGATGCCATCATCATCACGCACTCCGCTTTCGGGCGCATCGGGATGAGCAACGAATTCTATAAGGAGTTCATCGACGACCAGATTCGCGAGTGGGAATGGCTGCTCCAGGATGTCGAAAGCTCAGACCGTCGTACCCGCAAACAGATCGAGCGGCGCATCGAGGGCCTTGAGCGCCGTCTCGAAGCCCGTCTCGCCTCGGACAAGAAGGACCAGGTCCTAACTTTTGAGGAACTCGGCGTCGACTTCATAAACGTGGACGAAGCGCACACTTTCCGGAAGCTGGATTTCGCAACGAACCAAGGAAACATCAAAGGCATCGACCCGGCTGGATCTCAGATGGCGCTCGACCTGTTCATGAAGGTCGATTACCTCCGCCGGAATAATAAGGGCCGTGCCTTGGTCATGGCGTCGGGTACCGCTATCACAAACACCATGGGCGAACTGTTCACGGTGCAGCGGTTCTTCCAGCCCGCCCAATTGGAAGCCGACGGTCTGGGCAGCTTCGATGCATGGGCGGCCCAGTATGGTGACATCGTTGCCGGCTTCGAGCAGAACGCCGCCGGGGGCTACGAGATCGTCAGCCGCTTCGCCAAGTTCTACAACGTGCCGGAGCTCATGCGCCGTGTGCGTAGCTTCATGGACATCCTGTCCAGCAAACAGCTTGGTGAACTGGTGGAACGCCCACTCATTGAGGGTGGTCAACGCCAGATCGTCGTGACGCCAGTCCCCACGGGCTATAAGGAGTATCAGAAAGAGCTCGAAGCCCGTATCAAGGCGATCCGCAATCGTTCCGGCGCCCCGAAGAAGGGCGACGACATCATCCTGACCGTGATCGCCGATGGGCGTTTCTCAGCCATCGATATGCGCTTCGTCGATCCGAACTGGCCGGCTGATCCGGACAGCAAACTCAATCGGATGCTCAGTGACGCCATCGACTCCTACCACGAGACCGCCGACTTCGAGTTCTTCGATCCGGTCACGAAGAAACCCGAACCACTGAAGGGAGCAACCTCCATCATCTTCACGGACATTGGCTTGGGCGAGCAATCCGCGATCAATCGCGGGTTCGACATGAAAGCCTGGATTCAGCAGCGTCTGATTGAGGGGGGAGTCCGTCCGGAACACATCGCCTTCATGCGCGATCACAAGCAGCATGCCAAAAAAGAACGCCTGTTCGCAGAGCTGCGCGAAGGCAAAAAGAGGATACTAATTGGCGGACGCGATATGGAAACAGGAGTGAACGTCCAAAAGCGCCTCTATGACCTTTTCCATCTCGACGCGCCGTGGTTCCCGGCTTCGGTCCAACAACGCGAGGGTCGCATTGAGCGTCAAGGCAACCAGAATAGCTCGGTTCGTATCCGTGCCTATGCGACAAAAGGCTCTTATGACTCCACCATGTGGGGCATGAACGCCCGCAAGGCGAGGTTCATCGAGCAGGCTATGAACGGCGACGACTCAATCCGGAGCATGGATGACGTCTCCGAGGCCTCCGCCTTCCAGATGGCTGCCGCTCTGGCGTCCGGCGATGAGCGTTATATGCGCGTAGCCGGCCTCAGAGCTGACGTTGAACGCCTTGAGCGTCTACGCCAGGCCCACAACTCTGAACAGGGTAAACTCCGCAGCGAGAGGCGTTGGGCGGAGAAGACCATAGAGTCCTCGACATCGACGGTCGATATTGTCCGGGAGGCGATCAAGCAGCGGGAACCCGTTCCGGCCGGAGAGTTCAACGGTACAGTCGACGGTGTCGTATACGACAAGCGCGAAGCTTTCGGTAACGCCATCATCAAATCGGTTGCACAGTATGTGAACCGGCAGACCGTCGGGAACCGTGAAATCGGCACCCTCGCCGGTTTCAAGATCCTGTTCGTCGGCATCCGCCCCACGAACTTCACGAAGTATAGTGCCGAAGTGTATATGGACCTCCCCGGAGATCCTGACCCGATCGTCACGTACCCCTTCGATCAGGACCTCGCCCCTGGTGGCATCGCAACCCGTGGACTGAACCAAGTCGGTGGACTGGAACGCCTCCTTTACCGCCACGAGGACGAAATCCAGCGCAACCAGCGCAAGATCGAGCAGATCAAGAACCGCCTTGGCGTTCCATTCGCCGAGGAGGCAGTCCTGCTCGAAAAGCTGGCTGAACTCGATGCCCTCGAGGCAGAGCTCGCCGCCGAGAAGGCGGCCGAGGCCGCGTCCACTGACGATGCTGAGGACGATGGCGAGGCAGAGAGCCCGGTGGCCACCTCCGACGAGGCAATCCAAGACGGCATCGAGGAGGTTGCCCTCGAAGTCCCTTTAGTCTCATCGGACCTCAACCAGTTCGAGGAGCCGCCGCAGCCTGCCAATGATGACCTCTCGTTTACCCAAATGGCAGTCGGGTATGCACTTTAATTCGGATTGCTGCTATAAGACGCAAATCGGGCGAACGAGAGTTTGCGAATCGTAACATGACTACATCGATGATTGACGATAGGACCGTCTCGGCAGCAATTGAGGAACGGGTGGCATTAGCTCTGCTGCTCGTCCTCAACCTTGCCGGTCTGGCTGGATGGCTCACATTGGGCATCCTGGCGCTTATTGCTCTTGCAGGGTTGTTCCGTTCCCCGGAACGCCGCTCTCTTCTTCACGCCGTTGGCTTGGAGCGGATTACGTGGAAGCAGGATCTCTATAGAGCTTGGCGCGCCCGATATATGCAAAGCCGGATGGCAGCGAAGGAGAACCTCGGTAAACTGGACGCCCTGAAGCGCCTCCGCCGGAATGTCGAATTCTACCAGAACCGAACCTTCTATGCTCTCACGTTCATTCTGGCCGCCGTTCCTTACGGCTTCAACATGCCTCCGGTCTTCGCCGTCGGCATTCTCCTGATGCATACGTTCGTGGCCACCTCACGGTGGCTCGCAGTCCGGGAACACGAACGGACTATCGCTGCGCGAAACGTTCTTGGGACAGCTTAATCTTATCTCCCAATAGGAAATTGCCAGAGACAATCTGAAAACCCCAAAAAAGCGTTCCCTGAACGCTCGACATAGCCAGCTGCTCAACAAATCTCCCGCAGTTGCTATCCCGGCACCATGCCCCGGGCCGGAAACGTTCCTCTAACAGTCACACTGAGGTTGACATGCGTTATCGTTCTATCCTTTCGCTCGCGGCCTGCGCAGCCATGGCAATGTTCGCTCTGCCCGCTGCTGCAGCGGATCTGCCTTTCGTGTCCCAGCCAGTTCCGGTCCCGGCCTTCACCGCCGTCGGCTCCGGCTATAACTGGACCGGCTTCTACGCTGGCGTGAACGCCGGCTATGGCTGGAACAACAGCGACGATGTGTCGGTATCTGGGTCGGAAGGCTTCTTCTTCAACGACGCTACTTTCGGCGGCTTCAATACGTCCGGCGGCGATGGATTCACGGGTGGCGCGCAGGTCGGCTACAACTACCAGATCGGCAAGTTCGTGGTCGGCGCTGAGGCTGACATCAACTATGCCGACCAGGAGACGAAGTCCTTCGGTGCTCTCGCCACCGGCCTTGCCGACGAATCTCTTGAGTTTCGCTCAGAACTCGAATGGTTCGGCACCGTCCGCGCCCGCGTCGGTTTCGTCCCGGCCGATCGCTTCCTCGTTTATGCGACCGGCGGCTTAGCCTACGGCTCGATCGACGCCTCCGCGACCAACACGCTGACCACCAGCGCCACTCGTCCGGCCGACGTTTGGGCTGGGACCGAGTCCGACACCAAGTTTGGCTGGACCATCGGCGGCGGCGCCGAGTACGCGCTGACCAACAACCTCACGCTTCGTGGCGAAGCCCTCTACGTCGACCTTGAGGACACCAAGATCACCAGCACCTACACCGGAGACACCGACATCCTGGCTGAAGACACCTTCACCGCAAAGGCAGACAACAAGTTCACGGTTTTTCGCGCTGGCCTGAACTACAAGTTCTGATCCTCGAACGCCCCCTTTGAGGAAAAGAGAAGGCCCGGTGCTTTTTGCACCGGGCCTTTTTCGTGTGCCGAGCATGTTCGACAGCTTGGAGGTGCAAGTCCTCTACCCAGCCTGATGGCGGCGAAGGGTTAGCGAAGCGCAAGGGCGTCACCGCGAGGTGGGGTCTGAAGGAAGCGTGGA